>JBLHPD010000124.1:0-14813 GCA_047624165.1 Clostridium sp.
ATAAAGGGAAAAAAGTTTTAGTGACAGGTCATACTGGTTTCAAAGGATCTTGGTTGTGCAAAATACTTGTAAAAGCAGGTGCTGAGGTTACTGGATATTCGTTAAAGCCACCTACAAATCCAAGTTTGTTTGAAATTTCAGGAATTGAAAAAGATATTAATTCTTTCATTGGCGATATTAGAGATTTGGAAAAGTTAATGGATACATTTAATAAGTGCAAGCCAGAGATAGTTTTTCATCTTGCAGCACAACCTATTGTGCGCGATAGCTATAAGGAACCGGTTTATACATATGCAACAAATGTAATGGGAACTGTCAATATACTTGAATGTGTTCGAAAAAATTCATGTGTAAAATCATTTTTAAATGTCACAACAGACAAGGTATATCAAAATAATGAATGGGATTGGGGATATCGCGAAAATGAACCATTGGATGGGTTTGATCCGTATTCTAATAGTAAATCATGCTCAGAGATTGTTACTCATGGTTATAAAAACTCGTTCTTTTCAGACGAAAGAGTTGCTATTTCTACAGCTAGAGCTGGTAATGTAATAGGTGGTGGAGATTTTGCTAATGATAGGATCATTCCAGATTGCATTAGAGCAGCTGAGAAAAAAGAACCTATCGTCGTAAGAAATCCCCATTCAACTAGACCTTATCAACATGTTTTAGAACCTTTATATGCATATCTTATGATTGCTAAAAAGCAGTATGAAGATATAAAATATGCTGGGTATTATAATGTTGGACCAGATGAATGTGATTGTATAACAACAGGAACTTTAGTGGACCTATTTTGCAAAAAATGGAGACGAAATATGATGTGGGAGGACAAATTCATTGGAGGACCTCATGAAGCTAATTTCTTAAAGTTAGATTGTTCTAAGATTAAAAAAACATTTGGATGGAGTCCTAGATGGAGTGTTGAAATAGCAATAGAAAAAACCGTTCAATGGTCAAAATGTTATTTTGAACAAAATGATATAGATGAATGTATGAATAAGCAAATAACAGAGTTCTTTAACGATATTTCGAAAGGAAAGTCTCCAATTTCTACAAGTAATAAGGGGAAACTTCAGTGGGAGTATAGATTTCCTTCTGAAGACGCTTATATTGCAGCAACGAAGACGATGATTTAAATAGGGGGAATAGAGTATGCTAGATAATTTAAATGAACAAAAGGATAAAGAGAAAATTTTAAAACTTGTTAGTGAATACTGTGATAAATATCATAAAAAAGCTGATTATGTAGAAGGACAAAGGATTCCGTATGCATCAAGAGTTTATGATAATGCTGAAATGATTAACCTTGTAGACAGTTCTCTTGAATTCTGGCTTACATCTGGAAGATATACAGATGAATTTGAAAGTGAATTTGCCAAATATTTAAATGTGAAATATTGTAGTATTGTTAATTCAGGTTCAAGTGCCAATTTAAATGCATTTATGGCTTTAACATCTCAACTTTTAGGTGAAAGAGCAATAAAACGTGGTGATGAGGTTATTACCGTCGCAGCAGGATTTCCTACTACTGTTACACCAATGATTCAATTTGGAGCGATTCCTGTTTTCGTGGATGTTGCTATTCCACAATATAATATTGATGTAACAATGTTAGAAAAGGCTTTGTCCGAGAAAACTAAGGCAGTTATGATTGCCCATACATTAGGGAATCCTTTTGATTTAGGTGCTGTTAAAGCTTTCTGCGATAAAAATAATTTATGGTTAATTGAAGACAATTGTGATGCTCTTGGTTCTAAATATATAATTAATGGAGAAGAAAAATTCACAGGTACCATTGGCGATATTGGAACTTCAAGCTTTTATCCACCACATCATATGACAATGGGTGAAGGTGGAGCAGTATATACAAACAATCCATTACTTAATAAAATAATACGTTCATTTAGAGATTGGGGTAGAGATTGTGTTTGTCCTCCTGGAGTAGATAATTCATGTAAACATCGTTTTGATAATCAATATGGTGAATTACCTGTTGGATATGACCATAAATACGTATACTCACATTTTGGATATAACTTAAAGGCTACAGATATGCAGGCTGCCATAGGATGTGCTCAACTTAAAAAATTCCCTTCTTTTGTTATGAGAAGAAAAGAAAACTTTAAAAGATTAAAAGAAAATTTATTCGAAGTTGAAAACAAGCTTATTTTACCTGTTTCTTGTGAAGGTTCGGATCCAAGTTGGTTTGGATTCCTTATAACATGTAAACAAGGAGTAGACAGAAATAAGGTTGTTAAGTATGTTGAAAGCAAAGGGGTTCAAACAAGAATGTTATTTGCAGGAAATTTAATAAAGCACCCATGTTTTGATGAAATGAGAGCTAGTGGCAAAGGATATCGTGTAGTTGGCGATTTAGCAAATACAGATAGAATTATGAACGATACCTTTTGGGTAGGAGTTTATCCAGGGATGAATGATGAGATGATTGATTATATGGCTAAAGCAATAAAAGAAGCCGTTGAATAATGGCTTTTTCTACTAAGCTAAATGTTAATAAAAGAGAATTATTGAAGCTTGCAGAGCAATTTATCAAATTTGGGATAGTAGGGGTAGCTAATACCCTTATAGCTCTTTTAACTTATTATATATTAGTGTATTTTAAATTTAACTATATTATTGCAAATACTATTGGATTCATCGTAAGCGTAATAAATGCATATTATTGGAATAACAAATTTGTATTTAAAAAAAGTGATAGTAATAATGTAAAAACTATTATAAAAACTTTTATAGCTTATGGAACTACATTTTTAATTAGCACAGTATTATTAATTGCGATGGTAGATTATTTGGGAATCTCTAAAATTGTTGCACCAATAATAAATTTAATTATTACAATACCTTTGAATTTTTTATTAAATAAGTTTTGGACATTTAAATAGGAGGATTTTATTATGAATAGTAAAGAGTTAGCATGGAAAATTAGACGACACGCTATAGAAATGACACATATTTCAAATGGGTCACATATTGCATCTGTTTTATCCATTGCGGATATTGTAGGAGTTTTATATAATGATGTTATGAAAATATTTCCAAGTGAACCTAAAAATGATAATAGGGATAGGTTTATTTTAAGTAAAGGACATGCAGGTGCAGCAGTATATGCAGTTTTAGCTGAAAAAGGATTTTTTGAGGTAGATAGACTAAAGACACATTATGCTGATGGAAGTATACTTTCAGGACATGTATCTCATAAAAATGTACAAGGAGTAGAACTTTCAACTGGTTCATTAGGTCATGGTGTTTGTGTCGCAGCAGGGATGGCTATGGCAGCAAAACATGACAAAAAAAACCACAGAATATTTGCAATTACTGGCGATGGAGAATGTGATGAGGGATCGGTATGGGAAATGGCACTATTCGCAAATCATTTTAGACTTTCCAATTTAACAGTTATTGTTGACCATAACAAGATACAGAGTTTAGGTAGATGTGAAAATACTTTAGAATTTATTGATCTAGCTGAGAAGTGGAGAGTATTCGGGTGGAATGTAATTGAAATAGATGGACACAATCATGATGAAATAAGAAAATCACTTTTAAGCCAAGATGCTATCAAACCTACTTGTATTATTGCTAATACTGTTAAAGGTAAAGGGATTTCTTTTATGGAGGACACTATTTTATGGCATTACAGAGCACCACAAGGTGAAGATTATGTTAATGCGGTAAGAGAATTAGAGGAGGCAAAGTAATGCGGAATACATTTGTAAATGCACTATGTGAAATAGCAAAGAAGGATAAAGACATAACACTTATAACTGGAGATTTGGGATTTGGTGTTTTAACTAAATATTGGGATGCTTATCCAGATAGATTTATAAATGCAGGTATTGCTGAACAGAACATGACATCTGTAGCTGCAGGGATGGCTTTAGAAGGTAAAAAGGTATTTACATATTCTATTGCTAATTTTCCAACATTAAGATGCCTAGAACAAATAAGAAATGATGCGGCTTATCACAATGCGAATGTAAAAATAGTATCTATTGGAGCAGGGTTTGCATACGGTGGAGCAGGAATGAGTCATCATGCTACAGAGGATTTAGCTATAATGAGGGCTTTACCAAATGTAACCGTATTTTCACCAGGGGATCCATTAGAAACAATAGAAGTGACAAAAGCAGCAGCTAATTTAGAGGGTACATGTTATATACGATTGGGAAAAGGTGGCGAAGAAAATATCCATACTAATGTTAGTAATTTTAAAATAGGAAAAGCAATAAATATAATTGAAGGAAATGAAATATGTATTTTTGCAACAGGTGCTATATTATCAGAAGCTAATAAGGCAGCAATAAATTTAAATAATAAAGGTATTTCTACATCCTTATATAGTTTTCCTACTGTTAAGCCTATAGATACAGAAATTATTATAGAATGTGCTAAAAATCATAAATGCATAATAACTGTAGAAGAACATAATGTAGTAGGTGGATTTGGTAGTTCAATTGCTGAGGTTTTATCAGAAATTCATGGAAAACATGCATTTTTAAGAAGAATTGGATTAGATGATACATACTCAAGTGTTGTTGGATCACAAAACTATTTGAGACAATATTATGGTATATGTAGTGGGAAAATTGAACAAATGGCAAATGAAATAATAATAGAAAGAGAAATAACTTAATTATGAAAAATATATTAGTAACTGGTGCTACTAGCTTTATAGGAGTACATATCATTAAGGAATATTTGAAAAATAATTGTAAAGTTATAGCAGTAGTAAGACCTAATTCTAGAAATTTGAACAGATTACCCAAAAACAAACTTCTTAAAATTATTGAAGTATCTATGGTAAAAATACAAGACATTGTAGCCATAACTGAATATGAAAAAATAGATATTTTTTATCATTTAGCATGGGAGGGAGCAAGAGTACCTTATCGTGACGATGTTGCAATACAAGATCAAAATTGCAAATGGGCAGTAAATGCGATGACTGTTGCAAAACAATTAGGGTGTACTATGTTTATAGGAGCTGGATCACAGGCTGAATATGGTAAATGCAGGGGTGAAATTCATGAAAACTATCCAACTAAACCAATTACTGGATATGGTAAAGCTAAGTTAAGGGCATATGAAACACTAAATATAATGGCTAGAGAAAATAATATTACGTTTATTTGGACTAGAATATTTAGTGTGTATGGTGTTTACGACTATCAAGGAGCACTAGTTATGTCAGCACTTGATAAGATGAAAAGAAATGAAAGTATACCATTAACTGAATGTGTGCAAAATTGGGATTTTATCTACGTAGAAGATGTAGCTAGAGCAATGTATTTACTTGGGAATACATCTTGTATGGATGGTATATATAATATTGCAAGTGGGAGAAGTAGACAACTTAAAGATTTTGTAATAGATATGAAAGAAATTTGTAAATCAACAAGTGAGTTACAATTTGGAGCAGTACCATATAATAGTGAAGGTATCATAAGCTTTGAACCGATTGTAGATAAATTAAAGCAAAATTTAGGATGGTCCTGTGAGGTAAAATTTGAGGATGGAATTAAAAAAATATTAGAATTTATTGGTTAGGGGATAGTTGAATGAAAAAAATAAGTATATTAATTCCTACTTATAATGAGGAAGAAAATGTAGTACCGTTAAGTCAGGGAATTGTTAAGCTATTTGAAAATGAACTAGAAAATTATTATTATGAAATTGTATTTATAGATAATTATTCTAAGGATAAAACAAGAGTGCTATTATTAGATTTATGTAAAAAAAATAATAATATAAAGGCAATATTTAATGCGAAAAATTTTGGCCAGTTTAATTCACCTTACTATGGGTTATGTCAAACAACAGGTGATTGCACAATTCTTATGTGTGCTGATTTTCAAGATCCTATTAGTATGATTCCTAAATTTATTAGTGAATGGATAAATGAATATAAAATAGTATGTGGCATAAAAACTACAAGCAAAGAAAATGGAATTATGTATTTTTTAAGATCATGCTATTATAAGATGATTAAAAAAATGTCAGATGTAGAACAAATAGAACATTTTACAGGCTTTGGATTATATGATAAAAGCTTTATTGATGTACTTAGGAGTTTGCATGATCCTTCACCATTTTTAAGGGGTATTGTTGCCGAACTAGGTTTTGAAAGAAAAGATATTTCTTATGAACAAGCAAAGCGAAGAGCTGGTAAAACAAGTAATAATTTTTATAAATTATATGATGCTGCTATGCTTAGTTTTACATCATACACTAAAACAGGTCTTAGGATTGCAACATTTGTAGGATTTATATTATCTGGATTAAGTATAATAGTTGCTTTATTATATTTAATACTAAAGTTAATATATTGGAATGAATTTCCTATGGGCATGGCACCAATACTTATAGGAGTATTCTTCTTCGGGTCAATACAGCTTTTTTTTATTGGTTTAGTTGGAGAATATATTATGAATATAAATACTAGAGTTATGAATAGACCATTAGTTATTGAAGAAAAGAGAATTAATTTCTAAGAAAATTTTTAAAGTGGCTGTTTAGGTCACTTTTTTGATATAATGAATTATATCGGCTATAAAGGAGTTTTTGTTTTGAACGAAATTTTACTAAATGCTCTCCATTATGAAGATCAAGGATCGGGCATCTCCAAGTATACTCATATGCTATTAAAGACATTTATAAAAGAAAACTATGATGTGGATATATTGATTAGGGATGAATTTAAGAAGAATTTATCTTCACAATATTTGGTTTATGTTAATCAAAATATTAATGGAAGCAAGGATAGAATAGTTTATGAACAGTTAAAAGCTCATAATCTATATAAGAAATATGATTTAGTTCACTTTCCAGACTATGCAAACCCCATGATATATAATGGCAAAAAGATTGCAACTATACATGATATGGAAATGTATACTATGAGAGATAAGTATATTAAGATGGAAATAATAACTAAGGATGCTTTGCTAAAAAATACAGTGAAAATCGCTAATAGGTTAATATGCGATTCGGAATTCTCAAAGAAGGAGTTGATTAAGTATTACCCAGAAGCAGATGAAAAAGCAGTTGTTGTTTATTGTGGTATAGAAATTCCTAAATTTGAAAGTGAATCAGAATCTAATGTTAATACATTAGAAAAATATAATATTGAAAAAAATAACTACATTTTATATGTAGGAACTATTGATACACATGTATTATCTAAACATGGGGTTGGATTGTAAACTTGTTCTAGCAGGAAAAAAGGCAGGATGTACGATGAGATTTTTAAAGATGTAAGTTAAAGTTAAATGGAAAAGAAAGATTAAAAATATTCAATTGGAATAAAACTGCAAAAAGAATTTATGATATATGTTCAGACGTATTAAAATAAATTATAAAGGATTATGAAGGGATAGAATATGAAAGTATCAATAGAATTGCAACCTTGCTTAAAAAATAAATCAGGTATAGGAGTTTATACATATGAATTAACAAAGAGATTGCAAAGTTTCACAGATATTGAATTTGAAGGAAATATTTTTAACTTTTTTAATAGAAATTATATAGAAAGAGATATATGTGGGCTAGATATTAAAAAAAATATATGTTCAGTATTTCCTTATGCAGTTTATAGAAGAATATGGAGTTATGTTCCTATAAAATACAATTTTATATTTAGAAGAAATGTAGATATATATCAATTTTTTAATTTTGTTATACCTCCCAATATATCTGGAAAAGTAATAACTACGATTCATGATTTAACATATATACTTTATCCGGATACAATGGAAACAAGTAATAGAAAAAGATTAGAAAAAGATATGAAGTTAACTGTAAAAAGAGCAGATTACATAATAACGATTTCAGAGAGTTCAAGAAAAGATATTATAAAACATCTTCATATAGATGAAAATAAAATTCAAGTAATATATCCCGGAGTTGATGAAGCATATAAAATGGTATTAAATGGTGATGAAATAACTACTGTTAAGAAGAGATATAATATTGATGGAAAGTATCTTCTTTATTTGGGTACACTTGAACCTAGAAAAAATATAGAAACCATTATAAAAGCTTATAATTTATTTGATAAATCTAATAATGAAAATATAGAATTAGTTTTGGCGGGGAAAAAAGGTTGGCTTTACGACAGTATTTTTAAATTGATTAAAGAACTTGGAATTGAAGATAAAGTTATTTTTACTGATTACGTAGATGAGATTGACAAATCTGCATTGTATCAAGGGGCTGAAATGTTTTTATTCCCATCATTATATGAAGGATTTGGTATGCCAGTAATTGAGGCAATGGCAAGTAGAACACCGGTAATAACTTCAAATTCATCTTCACTGCCCGAAGTTGCAGGTGAAGCAGCTTTTATAATAGATCCACTTGATTACATAAAAATGAGTAAATATATTGAACTAATATTAAATGATAATAAATTAAGAGAAAAGATGATAAGTGAAGGTATTAACCAAGCAAATAAATTTTGTTGGGATTTATCGGCTGAAAAATTAAAAAATATTTATTATGATTTATATTATGATGAAATATAATTTGTAACACTGAATATAGAAGGAGATTTTCAAATATGAAGATATCACTTGATTTAGAGCCATGTTGTAATAATCGCTCAGGCATAGGAATTTATACATATAATATAGTTAAAAATTTAGCAGGAATTAAAGGGATAGAGTTTTACGGTGAAATATTTAGTTTTTTAGGGAAAAATAAATTAGATGAAAATTATAAAGAATTGCATATAAAACTTAATATGTGCAAATTATTGTCCTATGGAATCTACCGAAGGATTTGGAGTAGGTTACCTTTTAAATATAATACTATATTAAATAGTCATAGTGATATATATCATTTTTTTGATTACATTGTGCCACCTAAAATAGAAGGTAAAGTAATAACTACAATTCATGATATGACTTATACTATTTATCCAGAAATGGTTGAGGAAAAAACTATGAAGAGAATAAAAAAAGGTATTGAATATAGTGTTAAAAGAGCTGATAAGATTATCACAGTATCTGAAAGCAGCAAAAAAGATATTGTTGAATTTTTAGGCGTGGATGAAAAAAAAATAGAAGTTGTTTATAATGGAGTAGAATATGAAAGGTTCTCTGCATCTTATACTAAAGAACAACAGTTTACTGTGAAGAACAAGTATAGTATTCCTGAGAAATATATTCTTTATATGGGAACTTTAGAGCCAAGAAAAAATATTGAATCAATAATATCAGCGTTTTCTAAATTGATAGTAAATAATAATATTTACTCAGAGGAAATTAAATTAGTTATTGCCGGCAAAAAAGGATGGCTATATGAATCTATATTTAAATTAGTTCAAAAGTTATCTCTTGAAAATAAAGTAGTTTTTACAGACTATATAGAGGAGGAAGATAAACCACTTATTTATAATATGGCAAGTATTTTTATATTCCCATCTATATATGAAGGTTTTGGAATACCAGTCATTGAAGCTATGGCTTCATCAGTACCAGTTATTACATCAACTACTTCTTCACTTCCAGAGGTTGCAGGTGATGCTGCAATACTTGTTAATCCAAAAGATATTGATTCTATGGCAAAAGCTATGAAGCAAGTATTAGAAGACAAAGACATTAGACAATCTATGATTGAAAAAGGTCATACTCAAGCAAAGAAGTTTAATTGGGAGAATTCTGCAGAAAAACTACTTAGCATTTATACTGATTTGTGTAATAAATGATTTAGACTATTATAACGAATTTTTGTATTTAACATTCCTAATATGATATAATTCTACTGTGTTGACTAGTTTAGAACAGAAAAACTTAACTAAAGAAGAAATAATAATACAATTACTTCAATGGATTAAAAAGTAGACAAGTTCTTAATAATTACAAAAGATGTTTTAAATTATTAGAGTAATAAGTATATAAAAGAATTGGGAGAAGTGCAAATGAAAGTAGCTATAAATGGTCTAGTTATTGATAAGAATAAAGCTGGTATAGGACATTATGGTACTAATCTCATCAATAAATTGATTTTAAAGAAGGATGTCGAGTATACATTATTTCTTCAGGAATGTGCACGTATAAATTATCACAATGTTAAGTATATGAAAGAATATAAAAATAGTTTCAGTAGAATTATTGATGAACAAATAAAGCTTCCCTTTAAATATAAGGGATTTGACCTAGTTCATTTCGTAGATTACAGTACCCCTGTTATAGATATTCATGTCCCATTTATAGTAACTATTCATGATTTGAGCTATTATAAATACCCGGAAACATTTACAAAGTATAGTAGGAAATTTAAGCAGTTGCTTACGCCTTTAAGTTTAAAGAGAGCAGCTAAAATTATCGCCGATTCAAACAATACAAAAGATGATATTATAAGTTGTTTTCCTGAAATCGCTGATAAAGTAAGGGTTATATATCCTGGTAGAAGCGGGTTTAAAAGATGTGAGGATAAGAGTATAATTGAAGAGGTTATGAAAAAGTATAAAATATATGGCAATTACATATTAAGTGTTGGTACACTTGAGCCTAGAAAAAATTTGCAAAGAATATTAGAGGCATTTCTTAAAGTAAGCAATGAATTTAAAGAGATGAAGCTTGTTATAATAGGGAAAAAAGGTTGGTTATATGAAGAATTTTTTGATAGTATAAACAATTTAAATATAAAGGATAAGATTGTAGTAACAGGCTATGTTGATGATGAGGATATGCCATTATTGTATAGTGGTGCAGAAGTATTTGTTTATCCTAGTCTTTATGAGGGATTTGGACTACCACCTTTAGAAGCTATGGAATGTGGCACTCCTGTAGTGGTGTCGAATACTTCATCTTTACCTGAGGTTGTTGGAGAAGCAGGAATGTATTGCAATCCTCTTGATACGGATAGCATTGCTGAAGGAATTTGTAAAATACTTCAGGACAAGACTCTTAAAAGTAAATTAAGTTCACTAGGGATGCAAAGATCTAAAATTTTTAATTGGGAAGATTCAGCTAAAAGTGTTTTAAACATATATAAAGAAATTTATGAAAGTAAAAGCTAATGAGGTGAAAAAAATGTTGAAAGTGGCGATTGTACATGAGTGGTTCAGTGGTGAAGGTGGATCTGAAAAAGTTGTTAAGGCTTTGCATGAAATTTTTCCGGAGGCACCAGTATATGTTTTAGTTTATGATAAAAATAGTATGCCCAAGGAATACAATGATATGGATGTTAGGACCTCTTGGCTACAGAAAATCCCATTTTCTAAAAAAAAATATCAAAATCTTTTACCGTTAATGCCAAATGCGGTGGAACAGTATGACTTATCTGAATTTGATCTTGTGTTAAGTTCATCGACTTGTTGCGCAAAAGGGGTCCTAACAAAAGCAAATACAATACATATTTGTTATTGCCACACTCCAATGAGATATGCATGGGATTTATATCATGATTATAAAAAAAGTAAAAATAAAATTATGCAATTAATAATAGCATGGCAAATGAAAGGTATAAGACAATGGGATAGACTTTCAGCTGATAGAGTTGATTTTTTTATAGCTAATTCTAGTTATGTAGGGAAAAGAATTTTTAAAACCTATAGAAGAGACTCTGAAGTAATATTTCCACCTGTTAATACTACTTTTTATACTCCTGGAGATGAACAAGGTGATTATTATTATATAGTTTCAAGGCTAGTATCGTATAAAAGAATAGATATAGCTGTTCAGGCTTTTAATGATTTAGGGTTACCACTTATTATTACAGGCGGCGGACCTGAGCTAGCAAAATATAAAAAGATGGCTAAAAGTAATATTATATTTACTGGCAAGGTGACGGATGATGAAGTTAGAGATTATTACCGAGGCTGCAAGGCTTTTATATTTCCTGGAGAAGAAGATTTTGGAATAACTCCTGTTGAAGCACAAGCATGCGGAAAACCTGTATTGGCATTTGGTAAAGGGGGAGCTCTAGAAACGGTTATAGAAGGTAAAACAGGTATGTTTTTTTACCAGCAGAATAAAGAAGAGTTAAAGGATGTTATTTTACAATTTGAAGAGAAGAAGATTAGTTTTGATAAAGAATTTATTAGAAAACATGCTGAGACTTTTAGCAATGAGGTGTTTAAGATGAAAATCAATAAATTCATAAGTTCAAAAGTCAAGTTTAAAGAATAAAGAGAACTCTATAACTATAGAAATGAATTTATGGGGCATATTTTTGAAGGAGGAAGTTATATGATAAAGCAAAACCAAAAATATTTAAATAGAATGCTTGTATGTATAGATGCTTCCTCTATTGCATTGGCTTTAGTTTTATCATGGATTATTAGGTTTAAAAGCGGGATTATTAATATGGATGATGGATACTTAACATTGCAGCAGTATCTTTTTCCTCTGATATTTATAATACCATTATACCTTTTTATTTATAGCGTATTTAATTTATATGCACCTCAAAGAGTGAGAAATTCTTTTGAAGAATTTGTTAGTATTATCAAGTCTAATGTGGTAGGGCTTTCAATATTTATTCTAACACTTTATATATTTAAGGTTATAGATTATTCTCGTTATCTAATATTTATTTTTAGTATATTATGTAGCATACTTACATTTATTGAAAGACTTGTAATGCGTTTAATGCTTAGAAGACTAAGAAAAAGTGGTTATAATCTTAAGCATATACTTATCGTAGGATTGAGTGAAATGACCTATGAATTCATAAGTAAGTTAGGTTCTAACCCACAGTGGGGATACAATATTATAGGTATTCTTGATGATAACGTAGAAATTGGAGATTTAAATATTAATAATAACTTAAAGAGTGGGATTAATAGTTTAGAACAAGAGACCTTCGATGAAGCAGTGGCTACAGGTGAGTATGTCCAAGGTACAAAGATAATGGGTAAAATTAATAGTCTACAGACAGTTTTGAATGAGTTTAATGTTGATGAGATATTCATAACTCTTGATTTAAAGGAATACGAAAAAATAGGGAATGTAATTAGTGTTTGCGAAAAGATGGGAATCAGAGCTCAGATTATTCCGGGATATTATAAATATATACCTTCTAGACCTTATCTTGAGGATATGGATGGGCTTCCGGTAATAAATTTAAGATATGTACCCCTTGATGATTTTTTAAATAGTTTTATAAAAAGGACTTTTGATATTGTATTTTCAACCGTTTGTATTATCGTGTTTTCTCCTGTAATGGTTGTAACTTCATTAATAATGAAGATTACTTCGCCAGGACCACTTATATTCAAGCAAGAAAGAATTGGACAAAATAGAGAGCCCTTTACTATGTATAAGTTTCGTTCTATGAAGATACAATCAATTGAAGATGAGGTTAATCAGTGGACTACCAAGGAAGACTCCCGAAAAACAAAATTTGGGTCATTTATAAGAAAGACAAGCATTGATGAACTTCCCCAACTCTTTAATGTTCTAAAGGGTGATATGAGCCTTATTGGTCCAAGACCGGAAAGACCGTTTTTTGTGGACAAGTTTAAAGAAGAAATTCCCAAATATATGGTTAAGCATCATGTTAGACCTGGGATAACAGGCTGGGCACAAGTTAATGGCTGGAGAGGGGATACATCCATACAAAAGAGGATAGAATATGATATATATTATATTGAAAACTGGAGCATTGCGATAGATATAAAAATTCTTTGGCTTACTATATTTAAGGGGATTATTAATAGGAATGCTTATTAAGGGGATATAGACAGATTGGATAAATTGGCAACTAAAATTGCAGCAGTTTCGCTCCACTATTGAACTAACCTATAAAATCCAACAGCTTAAACAGTTTTTGAAAGTAGTCGTAAATTCCGATAAAAGACTTGAAATACAGCTTATTTCCTATTAAAATAATTATAGGGAAATGAGGTATAAAATGGGGATAAAGTATTTAGAAAAACTAGCGAAATATATGAAGGAAGTTTATAAAATAGAGAGGGGGATTAGCAAATTAAGAGATAAAAGAAGAAATCCATTTTATAGTACTGGGCAAGTAGTATTGCCGGTACTTTTTGGTTTCATGATAAGAATTCAAAGTTTCAATGAATTAAATAATAGAATTAAGAGTAATGATTTTAGAAGACTCGTTTCTAGAAAGACAAGGGTTCCGCTTATAGATACAATTAGGGATACATTAAAGGTCATAAATATAAAAGGAATTGAAGATATTAATGTAGGAATAATAAAAAAATCTGTGGGAAATAAAGTATTTAGAAAGGGAACTATAGATGGTTACAATGTGGCTGCTATAGATGGAACTAAAATATTTGGAAGTAATAAAAAGAGTTGTGAAGAATGTTTGGTTACAGTAAAAGGGAAAAGAATCCACTACTCACATAGTGCAGTTTTCATTTCAACAGTAGGAAAGAAACCAAGAATCGTATTAGATTTTGAACTATATAAAGCCGGGATGGATAGTCCAAAAAAGGATGAGGGTGAGCTAACAGTAGCAAAGAGGCTACTTGAAAAAGTAACTAATGAACATAAAAATCTAATCGATATTGTGGTTTATGATGCATTGGCATGTAATTCAATATGGATTAATCATTGTAACAAATGCAAAGTAATTGCGGTAGTTCAAGTTAAAAAAAATAATGTGAATAGCATAAAGGAAATAAAAAGTGAAATCAATAAAGAAGAGACAACTGAGAATTGGTATGACGAAGATAAAAATTTAGAAATTAAAGCATACGAAAAAAATTTTAACATGAATAATGTAGACAAGCCATTAAGGTTTGTAAAATTTATAAAGAAGAAAAACGATAAAAAATATTCGCAAATTTTACTAATTACAACATCTTT
>JBLHPD010000125.1:0-14800 GCA_047624165.1 Clostridium sp.
TCTGTTTCTACTGAAAATAGAATGAGAATATTAAGATTAATAGAAAACATGGCACTTGGAACAGCTGCAGTTGGTTATAGAACAGAATCAATGCATGGTGCAGGTTCACCACAAGCTCAAAGAATAATGATAGCAAGACAAAGCAATATGGCTCATAAAAAAGCTTTGGCAAAAGTGATTGCTAGAATAAAAGAATAATTCACTAAATCTATTCGGGTAAAAGTGTTGTAGAAATGAAACGCGTTGCAAAAACGCAAAAAAACGAAATTTCTTACAAAACACATACAGTATAAGGCTTAATAGATTTTCGTAAATTGTTTTTCTAATATTTGTTGCTTTTATGCAACAAATATTATTTTTAAAAATATTATTTGTGATTATTTTAACAAATATATTATTTTTTTTACCAAGTTACCTTGAAGAGAAGTGTCTAAGCGAAATCCATGGGTCACTCAGGTAGTTACAGAATAAATAGTTTGAGAAGAACACTCTACGTTTAATAAAATTTTGGAGGTGGAATCTTGGTAAGCAAAAGAATAAGAAATCAAGAACTCATGAAAAAAGTAGTTTCTGCTGAAGAGGCAGCAAGTCTCATCAAAGATGGAATGGTAATTGGAGTAAGTGGATTTACTCCATCAGGCTATCCTAAGGCTGTTCCTTTAGCTCTTGCTGAAAGAGTTAAAAGAACTGGTGAAAAAATGAAACTCGATTTATATACAGGTGCTTCTGTTGGTCCAGAAATAGATGGAGCTTGGACTGAGGCTGGTATAATCTCAAAAAGAACGCCATATCAGACCAACAATGTTTTAAGAGATTCTATTAATAAAGGTCAAACAGAGTATTTTGATATGAATTTAAGCACTATGCCTCAGTTTGTAGATTATGGATTTTTGCCAAAAGTTAATGTTGCAATTATAGAAGCGTTAGCAATTACGGAAGAAGGTAACATAATACCTACAACAGCAGTGGGAAATGCAGCTACTTTTGTTGCGAATGCAGATATAGTTATAGTTGAAGTTAATGAAAATCAGCCATTAGCATTAGAGGGTATTGCAGATATTTATACTTTAGAAAAGCCTCCATTCAGGAAGCCAATTCCAATAACACATCCTGGAGATAGGATTGGAACAACTTATATACCTTGTGGACTTGATAAAATTGCAGCAATTGTAATGACAAATTTGCCTGATAAAACAAGAGCACTTGGTCCTATAGATGAAAAGTCTAAAGCAATTTCAAAAAATTTAATAGATTTTCTTGAAAATGAAGTTAAAGAAGGAAGATTACCAGAAAATTTATTACCTCTCCAATCAGGTGTTGGAAGCGTAGCGAATGCAGTACTTGCAGGGCTTTGTGAATCCAATTTGAAAAATCTCACTTGCTACACAGAGGTAATACAGGATTCCATGCTTGATCTTATAAGATGTGGTAAAGCAAAAATGGTATCAAGTACTGCGTTAAGTCCTTCACCAGCTGGAATGGAAGATTTCAGAAGAGACTTAGACAGTTTAAAAGATAAAATTATATTGAGGCCTCAAGAAATAAGCAATAATCCAGAAGTTATTAGAAGACTTGGAGTTATTGCTATGAATACGGCACTCGAGGTTGATATATATGGTAACGTTAATTCAACTCATGTTATGGGAACAAAAATGATGAATGGTATAGGCGGATCAGGTGATTTTACTGGAAATGGTTCTTTAACAATATTTACAACAGAATCTATAGCCAAGAAAGGTGATATATCTTCAATCGTTCCATTTGTTTCTCATGTAGACCATACGGAACATAATGTTATGGTAATTGTTACGGAGCAAGGTACAGCAGATTTAAGAGGTAAGTGTCCAAAGGAAAGGGCATTAGCAATTATTAATAACTGTGCGCATCCGGACTATAGACCACAACTTTTGGAATACTTTGAAAAAGCAGAATCTTGTGGAGGAAAGCATACCCCTCATATATTATGTGATGCTTTATCCTGGCACATAAGGTTTACAGAAACAGGCACAATGAAGAAAAAACTATAAGATTATATGTTATAATGATAGTGTAGTAATGAATTAGTTTAAAAATAATACATAATAAACAGGAGGAATTTACAAATGGAAAACAAACAAATTATAGAAGAATTAGTAGCAAAAGCAAAAGTAGCACAACAAGTGGTAGCAGAGTATTCACAAGAGCAGGTAGATGATATTGTAAGAGTTATTGGAAAAGTTATTCATGACAATGCTGAAATGCTTGCTAGAGAAGCTGTAGATGAAACAAGAATGGGCGTTTATGAAGATAAGGTAGCAAAAAACATGGGGAAAGCAAAAACAATATGGAATAGTCTTAAAGGTAAAAAATCAGTTGATATAATTGGAGAAGATAAGGAAAAAGGATTGATTTTTGTTGCAAAACCAAAGGGTGTTATTGCAACAATTACGCCAACTACAAATCCTATTGTTACACCAATGTGTAACTCAATGTTTGCTATAAAAGGAAGAAATGCAGTTATCGTTGCACCACATCCAAGATCAAAAAAATGTTCTGCACATGCAGTAGCATTAATGAATGCAGAAATAAAAAAATTAGGTGGACCAGACAATTTAATTCAAATAATTGCAGAGCCATCGGTTGAGTTAACACAATTACTTATGGGAGCAGTAGATGTTGTTCTTGCTACAGGTGGTATGGGCATGGTTAAAGCTGCTTACGGAAGTGGAAAACCAGCTTATGGTGTTGGACCAGGAAATGTTCAAGTTATACTTGATAGAGACATTGATTATAATGAAGCTGCAATAAAAATCATTGCCGGAAGAAAATTTGACAATGGAATCATTTGTTCTGGAGAACAATCAGTGATTGCACCATCAGAAAAATATGATGAAGTTATAAAAGCAATGGTTTCTAATGGAGCATTCTACATTGAAGATGAAGCTACACTAGATAAATTCAGAAATACAATATTTATAAATGGAGTAACTAACGGTAAGGTTGTAGGTCAATCTGTTCAATTTATAGCAGATCTTGCAGGCGTTAAAGTTCCAAAAGAAACAAAAGTTTTACTTTTCAAAGCAAATGGACTTGGTGCAGAAGATGTACTTTGCAAAGAAAAAATGTGTCCATGCATGATTGCACTTAAATATGAAACTTTTGAAGATGCAGTTAATATTGCAAAGACAAATCTTTTATTTGAAGGAGCAGGACATACAGTTGGAATTCATTCAAACGACAGAAAACATATCGAGTACGCTGGAGAAGTACTTCCATTAAGTAGATTAGTTGTAAATCAATCATGTTCAACAGGAGCAGGCGGAAGTTTCTTTAACGGATTCTCACCATCTACAACACTTGGATGCGGATCATGGGGAAACAACAGTATATCTGAAAACTTGAATTATGAACATTTAATTAATGTATCAAGAATTGGATTATTCAACAAAGATGCCAAGGTTCCAACTGACGCTGAAATCTGGGCTAAATAATATATAAAAAATGGGTTTCAGCCATTTAAGCTGAAACCTATTACCCAAATTACAACAAATATAAAATAGGAGGTAACATTATGAAATTATTTTCACTAAAATCACAAATTCATAAATTTGATACAGCAAAGGAATTTGCTGAAACTTTTAATATAGGTGAAGGAGATTTTGTATTATCAAATGAATACATTTATAATCCATTCTTCGGAAACCTAAACCTTAAGGCTGAAATAGTTTTCCTTGAGAAATATGGTGTTGGTGAACCTTCAGATGAGATAATTGATGCAGTACTTACACTTATTAAGGGTAAGAGCTTCAAAAGAATTTTCGCTGTAGGTGGTGGAAGTGTTATTGATATAGCAAAACTTCTAGTAATGAAGGGTGATAATACAGCTTTAGATTTATTTGAGAAAAAAGTACCACTTATAAAGGATAAAGAGCTTATACTAGTTCCTACAACTGCTGGAACAGGTTCAGAAGTTACAAATCTTTCTATAGCTGAAATTAAATCTAAGCATACAAAAATGGGCCTTGGTATAGATGAATTGCTTGCTGATCATGCTGTACTTATTCCAGAACTCGTTAAAGGACTCCCATACAGATTCTTTGTTGCTAGTTCAATTGATGCTTTAATTCATTCTATAGAGTCTTATGTATCTCCAAAAGCTAATCCATACACTGAAGTATTTAGTGTTAAAGCAATGGAAATGATTTTAAAAGGATATATGCAGATAATTGAAAAAGGTGAAGAATATAGAAAAGAAATAATTGAAGATTTTGTTATAGCAAGTAATTTTGCTGGAATTGCTTTTGGAAACGCTGGAGTTGGTGCTGTTCATGCTCTTTCATATCCATTAGGTGGAAATTATCATGTGCCTCATGGCGAAGCAAATTACCAGATGTTTGTTGAAGTATTTAGAGCTTACAATAAGAAAAATCCAAATGGTAAAATTAAAGATGTTACTAAAATACTTGCTGATATTTTAAACGTAAGTGCAGAAAGTGATGTGTTTGCTGCACTTGCTAAAGTACTTGATAAATTATTAGTTAGAAAACCTTTGAAAGACTATGGTATGAAAGCTTCCGAAATTGAAAGTTTTGCAGATAACGTTATCGAAGGACAACAAAGACTTTTAGCTAACAATTATGTACCTTTAAGCAGAGATGAAATTAGAGATATTTATAAAGTTTTATATTAAAATTTTATAAATAAAAAGAGAGGGTTAAACCTCTCTTTTTATTTGTAATGATTAAAACAAACCATTAGGAGGTATCATATGTCAGATTTAGATTTCATTTACAAAAGACATAGTGTAAGAAAGTTTAAAGATGAAGTTGTTCCTATGAATGATTTAGAAGAGATTATTAAAGCGGCTATTCACGCTCCATCGGGTAAGAATGTTCAGAATTGGCACTTCGTCATAATAAGAAATAAAGAAAAAATAAATGAACTTGTAAAAGTCATTGAAAATAAAAATGTAGAAATGGCTGCTAAAATTACTGATGAAGATATTAAGAAAAATTTCGCGAAAACTTTAAAATACCATACTGCATTTAGAAATGCACCTTGTTTAATTTTAGTATATGCCGGAAATTATAAGCCAACAGGACTTGAAGAATTTAAAGCTATTAATGGAAGTATGGATGTTATACAGGAACTTCTTAATACTGCACCAGGGGTACAAGCAGTCGCTGCATCAATGGAAAATTTATTACTTGCATCTGCTAGTCTTGGGTATGGTACATGCTGGATGACAGGTCCAAATTATGCTGCAAAAGAAATAGGAGATGTAATTAACTTTAAAAAAGAAGGGTATTCGTTAATGGCATTAACTCCTATTGGGATACCATTAGAGGAAGAAAACAAAAGCCCTACAAGAAAGCCTGTAAATGAAGTTATTACAGTTATTATCTAAATAATTTTTAATTTTAAATAATATCGGAGGTTAAATTAATGTCTATCAAAAGAGAATTTGGAAAAGAACAACCTTATATACCAGCAGGTCCATTTAAAATACGTATTCCATTTGTACATTATAAGTTTCAATGGCCGGATTATATTCAAGGATTATTAATGTGTGCAGTTTGTCTTGGAGCTATTCCAATACTTCAGGAATTTTTAGGAATGCCTTTTGAAGTAGCGATGGCAATTGTTTTGTTAAATGGTATATTTTATTGTGCCCATGTGTTTTTAGGGGATCCAGTTGTGCCTGGGTGGGTTACACCGGCAATTCCACTTCTCATTCTTTATGTAAGCAATTACCAAATGGGACCAGAAAGAATGCAAGCATTAATAGCGTTTGAATTGAGTTTAGGAGCTCTTGCGTTTTTCTTAGGGATTACAGGATTTGGTAAGAAGATAGTTCATATCGTTCCTAATGCAATGCAGTCCGGCATTATAATTGGAGCTGGTATTGCAGCTGTAAATATAATATTTGTAAAAGGTGCTCGTTTTGATCAATTCCCTATTTCTATTATTGTCTGCGTAGGATTAGGATTTTATCTTTTATTTTCAAATCATTTTAAGAGTATTTGTAATAATAATAAATTTTTAAGCACTATATCTAATTTAGGTATACTACCCGTTATAGCCCTTGCAATAATACTTGCACCTTTAGTTGGTGAAACAGCTTGGCCTAATGTTGAATGGGGTATAACAAAACCAGCTTTTGGAGTTTTATGGTCACATTGGACACTTTTTTCTAAAGATATAGGATTCCCACCAGTTAAAATGTTTATAAGTGCGCTTCCGATAGTTATAAGTGCTTATATAGTATTATTTGGTGATATGATACAATCTCAAGCGCTAATTGAAGACTGTAAAAAGGATCGTCCAGATGAACTTGTAGATTATAATCCGAATAGATCTCACATGATATTTGGTCTTCGTAACATGCTAATGTCTGTTATAGGACCAGATATTACAATGTGTGGACCATTATGGGCTGCAATGCAAGTTGTTATTTGTGAAAGATATAAGCATGGAAAAGAGTCTATGGAGTCAATATTTGGTGGAGCGGGTTCATTCAGATTTGGTACCCTTACTGGATATCTACTTCTACCAATAGTTTCTTTATGTAAGCCTATTCTAGGAATTGCCCTAGCATCAACAATGCTAATTCAAGGATATGTTTCTATAAGAGTTGGAGTTATGAAGGCTCGTACAGTTAATGATCTAGGTATCGCAGGGATAATGGCTGCCGTAGTTTCTACAAGAGGTGCTGCTTGGGGACTTGCAACAGGTATTGTACTCTGCTTAATTGTTCAATTAGGAAATAAACCAAAATTAGATGTAATGCTTTTTGATAATGAAAAATTTGAGGCGTAGTTATTGCAATAAATTTATGCTAAAATGACAAGAAGCAGGGTGATTAAATATAAAATCACCCTGCTTCTTGTCATTTCTATTATTTAGTTATTTTATTAGATCTTCTACAATTTTATGTAAGGTGAAACAATAATAGTATAACTGTCTAGCAATCATTTTAATAAAGGGAAATAGTTTGTAGCATTAAGGCTAATAAGTTAAGTTAGTTAGGACATGTTGTATTAAAAAGTGTTGAATTGGTTATAATATAAAAAAATGAATAAATATTACAAAAAAAGAAGGAAAATTATGTAATTAGTAGAATATAGTAGGAAGGTATATTATATTAACTGTACTAAAAAATTATTTTAATTCCAAATGATTCGGAGGGGAAGAAAATGCATTTAAATTTTGAAAATATCGAAGATAAATTGGTAGTTTATATGTCTGGAGAACTTGATCATCATAGTGCTGAAGAAGTAAGGAATATCATCGATGATCGTTTAGACAGAGATAGGTACAACAAATTAATTATGGATTTTTCAGAAGTGTCTTTCATGGACAGTTCTGGTATCGGAGTGGTTATAGGAAGATATAGGAAGTTACATATGAAAAATGGGAAAGTATGTGTAACTAACATTAAATCTTCAGTAAAAAGAGTGTTCGATTTGTCAGGAATGTTTAAGATTATCATGGCATATGATGACGTTGAACAAGCTGTAAACAATATTTAGTGGGGGGATTAGTATGTGTTACAATAGAGTTAAAATTGAATTTTTAAGTAAATCGCAGAATGAAGGTTTTGCAAGAGTAGCAGTAGCAGCATTTGCGGCGCAATTAGATCCTACAATTGATGAAATTACCGATGTTAAAACGGCGGTATCAGAAGCGGTTACCAATGCAATTATTCATGGATATGATAACGAAGAGGAAATGATCACTATAGAAGCAATTATTAATGGAACTGAACTAACTGTGATAATCGAAGATGTAGGAAAAGGGATTGACAATCTAGAGCTCGCAATGCAACCATTATACACTTCACGCGCAGACTTAGAGAGGTCAGGAATGGGTTTTACTGTAATGGAAACTTTTATGGATAGTTTGGAAGTAAAGTCTGAAAAAGGTAAGGGAACAAGTATAATAATGAAAAAAATATTTAATCCTTTAAGTTAGGTGGAATATTATGGACGAGAATATAGTTAGGAAAAACAAATATAATTATGAAGATAATATGAAACTCATTCAAATGGCTAAACGTGGTGAGCCAGGTGCACTCGATACACTAGTAGAGATGAACTTACCATTAGTTGCCTCAATAAGTAAAAAATTTCTTAATAGGGGATATGAGTATGATGATATATTCCAAATTGGCTGTATTGGCCTAGTAAAAGCAATTAATAATTTTGATACTAAGTATAATGTAAAATTTTCAACATATGCAGTGCCTATGATAATGGGAGAAATCAAAAGGTTTCTTAGGGATGATGGAATTATAAAAGTAAGTAGAAGTGTTAAAAACACTGCACGAAAATTACATTATGATAAAGATACTTTAACGAAAGAGCTGGGTCGCGACCCTACAATTGAAGAACTATCTGTTTTTTGTAATATAGAAAAAGAAGATATAGTCTATGCACTAGAATCTGCTAGCAATATGCAGTATTTATTTGATACAATACACCAAGATGATGGTGCACCAGTACTGCTAATAGATAAATTAAGTGAAAAGTATGAAGAGGATAATGAGGTTTTGGATAAAATTGCCCTCAAAGAAGCACTTAGAAAACTCGATGCTAAATCAAGACAAATAATTATGCTCAGATATTTTAAAGACAATACACAAATTCAGGTTGCAAAAATGATGGGAATAAGTCAGGTTCAGGTATCAAGAATTGAAAAGAAAGTTTTAAAAATCATGAAAGAGAAATTGAGTTAATAATGGTGAATGTATAAGATGAACTATAGATTAGCAACTTCAATGTTTATTTTGAAGTTGTTTATTTATAAATTTATCTTATTTTTTTTGACTAGAAATTATATTATTGCAAACACTAATCAAAAGAATCAGTGTATTTTATCTGAAGGACAAAATATATTTAGTATCTATTTTTAAAAGACATAAGGAGGACGTTTCATGAAGGTGGAAGAAAAAACTATAAGAAAAAAATTTGATGACCTCAATTCTAATAAAATCCCTAAGCCTAATTTATTAGTACATTGCTTTAATGCTTTTTGGGTTGGAGGATTAATATGCGTAATTGGACAGTTTATCAGTGACTTTTTCTTTGGAATTGGTATTCCTAGTGATGAGGTAGGGACTTATGTTTCCATAGTTATGGTATTTCTAGGTGCTATACTTACTGGAATAGGTGTATATGATAAGCTAGGCGATTTTGCAGGAGCAGGTTCTGTTGTGCCAATTACTGGATTTGCCAATTCAATTGTTTCACCAGCAATGGAATTTAAAAAAGAGGGTTTTGTTTTTGGTGTAGCAGCTAAAATGTTTACTATTGCGGGACCTGTTTTAGTGTATGGGATTGGTTCATCTGTAATTGTTGGAATTTTATATTATTTTATAAGGTGGTGATTTTAAATGGGTAGAAGAATCGGACTTCAAACAGTAGAAATTGAAAGCAAACCTAGAATAATTGGCACCTACAATATAGTTGGTCCGAAAGAAGGTAAGGGTCCATTAAAAGAGTATTTTGATAGAATTATAGAAGATGACCTTAATGGAACCGATAGCTTTGAAAAAGCTGAAACAAGTCTTTTATATACTGCTATATCAGAAAGTATAAAAAAAGCAAAATTAAAAGAAGCTGATATAAATTATCTACTAGCAGGAGATTTATTAAATCAGTTATTTTCTTCAAGTTTTGCAGCTAGAGATTTAAATATACCTTTTTTAGGTCTTTATGGAGCTTGTTCAACTATGGCAGAGTCTTTAAGCGTGGGAGCAATGATAATGGAAGGAGGCCTTGCTAATTATATTGTAGCAGCTACATCATCGCATTTTTCAGCAGCTGAGAGGCAATTCAGATTACCATTGGAAATGGGAAGTCAGAGAGCTGCAACCGCACAATGGACCGTTACAGGTTCAGGAGCAATGGTTTTAGGTAAAAAAGGTAATTTCCCATATATTACACATGTTACAACTGGAAAAGTTAAAGACTATGGAATAACTGATGTAAATAATATGGGTGTTGCCATGGCTCCCGCAGCTGTAGACACTATTAAACAACATTTTATGGACACTGGTAGAAAGCCTTCAGATTATGATATTATTGCCACGGGAGACCTAGGAATTTTAGGAAGGCAATTTACAGAAGAATTGCTATTAGAATATAAATATGATATGAAGGGCAAATATATTGACTGTGGTGAGCAGATTTTTGATTCTATAAAACAAGAAACTAATTCTGGTGGTAGTGGTTGTGGATGTTCTGCAGTGGTAGCAACAGGGTATTTATACAAAAATATGCTTAAGGGGAAATTTAAAAGAATACTACTAGTATCCACAGGAGCCCTTTTAAGTCCAACTTCATCCTTACAAGGCGAATCAATACCTGGAATCGCACATGCTGTTTCCATCGAGTTTGGGGTGAATAAATGAATAATTATATTATGGCTTTTATAGTAGGTGGCACAATTTGTGTAATAGGACAAATACTTATGGACACTACTAAATTAACCCCAGCACGAATATTAGTGGTATTTGTAACTAGTGGTGTAATACTAGGTGGATTAAATATATATGATTTTGTGATAGAATATGGGAAAGCAGGAGGAAGTATACCTCTGCCAGGTTTCGGATATAGTTTAGCTAAAAGCGTAATGAAGGAAGTAGATGAAGTTGGTCTTATAGGGGCCTTTACGGGTGGTATAAAGGGTACTGCGGGTGGAATTACTGCTGCAATTTTCTTTGGGTATATTATGGCTTTAATATTTAATCCTAAAAGTAAAGGGTAAAAAAACTACTATCAAAATGTATTTATTTTGAAAGTAGTTTTATATTTTTGTATTAAGGAGTAGTATCAGTGATTACCTTTTTTACCTTTGGGTGGATCAGTAACGGTTGGATCAATATCAGTCGGGTCAATAACAGTCGGGTCAATGACTGTCGGATCAATGACTGTCGGGTCAATAATGGTCGGATCAATAATCGCCGGATCAATAGCAGGAGGAATTACGATTCCATTTGAAAAAGTATCAACTGCTTTTGGTACTACAAAAATTGAGTCCTCTAAGTATGCATTAGGTGAATAATCTCTTCTTATAAAAACCCTTGTTTCAATCTTTTCAGGTGGTGTAAATTCTGAGGCGAGAACATATTTACCACTTGGGCCTCTGGTAACTTCTTTCTGAACATGAATGTTATCAAGGGTTGTAGGTTGAGTTCCATTAATAAATAGTTCAGTGTAAACTCTATTACCTCTTGGGTCTGCATAAGTTAAATCAGTGGGTATATCACCTGAATCCTTTGATACGGAATAGGATGATATACCAGAAGGCATTTCTACGTTCTTAACTGGAAGGGAGGTATGGGCTTGTTTCATAAGTTTTGACCATAATAAAGCAGCATCATTACTACCCATATGTCCTTCAATTATGTCACCTGCATCCGTTCCAATCCAAACAGCTGCAGAGTAATATGGAGTTAAGCCAACAAACCATAAATTTTTTGAATCAGAGGAAGTCCCCGTTTTACCTCTAACAGGCATGTCGCTAAAAGGAGCATTTGTTCCAGTACCTCCATAAGTTACAGGTCCCTTTAATAAATCATACATTATATAAGCACTTTGAGGAGATAAAACAGGTTTCGTTTCAAGCTTTGATTGGAGCAATACTTTACCATTCCTATCAACTACTTTAGTGTATAATATTGGAGTAGTACGTATTCCGCTATTACCAAAAACGCCATATGCAGCCGCCATAGTGAGAGGATTAGTTCCCTTATAATCACCACCATCTAATTGGCCAAGTGACATAGCAGATATACTGCTCTTATCTATATCATCTAGCTGCAGTCCGAATTTTTCACCATAGGTAGCACCAGTCTTGAGACTAATCATATCCTCGATTTTCACAGCAGCCACATTAACAGAGTATTTTAAACAATCTCTTAGAGTTAAATATCCTCTATATATATTTGGGGCATTTCTAGGATTATATGGAGGGTTGCCTACGCCACCTAATCTCGTTGCCATTTCCCCAGTTAATGGTGAATCTTCAATAATAGTAGAAGCCGTAGCGATTTTTGAATCAATAGCTGGGCTATATACTGTTAGTGGTTTAATGCTTGATCCGGGAGCCTTTAAGAAGCCAAGAGACGCAGCTCTGTTATAAGGCATAGGCCCTTCATTACCACGTCCACCTATAATTGTTTTAACTTCACCGGTGTGATAGTCCATGATAACACAGGAAGCTTGAAGGTTTGCTTGTGTTGATTTCATAGGAGCATTAATTAGACTTTGTGATGCATTTTGCATATTTCTATCCATGGTTGTATAAATTTTTAATCCATCATACATAAGCTTTGAGTATGCTTCTTCTTCGCTAATATTTAATGTTTTCATTAAATCAAGAGCAACCTGAAGGATAACAGGTCTGGAGAAATACTCATAGTTCATTTTGTTTGCATTTTTTTCTGAAAAATTAAATTCTAATTTCTCAGCCATAGCTAAATCCAATTGTTTTTGACTTATTTTGTCGTATTTATACATATTTTCTAGAACAGCTTTTGTTCTAGCTGAATCAAAAACCTCTTTATTATTATATGCTTTATAAGTCAAAGCATATGAAACGCTAGGATTTTGTGCGGCACTAGCAATAAAAGCATATTGCTTTAAGGTCAAAGTCCCAATAGACTTACCAAAATATTGCTGCGAGGCTGCTTCTACACCGTGAGCATTTCCCCCTAGATAGATAGTGTTCATATAAGTCTCTAAAATTTTAGATTTAGTCAAAACTTTCTCTAGCTGCAGAGACAAAGACATTTCTTGAACTTTTCTTTTTATAGAAGTCCTGTTTTCTAGAGAATCCTCTAAAAATATTCTATATTTAACCAATTGTTGGGTTATTGTTGAAGCACCCTGAAGACTCTCATCGCTTCCTTTTAGTTTTATTTTTATATCATTAAATATGGCACCACCTAGTCTTTTTACGTCAATCCCTGGGTGAGTATAAAATCTAGAATCTTCAATACTTATAAATGCATCCTGAAGGGTTATTGGAACTTTACTAATAGGTATATTAATTCTTCTTTGAGAAATAATAATTTCATCCATAAGCTTTTGATCAGCATCATATATTGTTGATGTCTCATCCAATTTTAAAAGTTCATTAATATCTAAGATAGGAGCTGTCTTAATCATAGCTAGGACTACCCCTCCCATAGCTACGCCTGTTATTAAGGCTATAATTAGAATAGTAAAAAAAAGGCCTTTAAAAACTTTCTTACCTGTTCCTTTTTTCTTTTTATGAGTAGTTTTTTCGTTTTTCATTATGTATCCTCCTTGTATCTTTCTGGAGCAGAATATTGCTTAAAAATTCATGTTGTTTAACTATAATTAATCTTTAATATTATACCATATAATTATGTTAATATAAAATATTGAGTTTTACTATGAGATTTAATTCTGTACTGTAACCGAGTTACATATAATAGTATATAACCTTAGGTGGAGGTAATAACCATTAAAAACAAAATTAAAGCTAGGATATTAATAATTATGTCCATAATTATGATAAACTTTACAGTATTCATATATATTTTAGATAAAACCATAATGCCAACTGTAATGGCAGTAGCAGATGCAGAAATGAGATCAAAAGCCACCGAGATTGTCAATAGAGCAATCATAAATGAATTTTCGGATCAATTTAACTACGACCAGGTTATAAGAGTAGATAAAGATACAGATGGAAATATTGTAATGCTAAAAGCGGATACTCTAAAAATGAATAAAATAGCTTGTGATGTTGCTTTGGAATCCCAAAAGGAACTTATGAAATTGGGAGAAGTGGGAATAAAGATTCCATTAGCTTATATAACAAAAAATAATATATTATCTTATTATGGACCCAAAATCACCATAAGAATGATGCCAATAGGACAGGTACAAACTAAATACTCATCTGAGTTTGAAAGTGCAGGTATAAATCAAACGAGGCATAAAATTTATGTTAAAGTAAAAACCACGGTAAGAGTAATTATTCCATTGAAAAGCAATGATATAGAGGTATCTAATGAAATAGCAATTGCTGAAACCATTATAGTGGGGAAGATACCTAATACAGCAGTTCAATTAGATTTAAATAGTGCAGGTTTTAATTTAGGTAATAGTGGCAGTGATTAACAAAATCATAAAAAAATAAAGCACGTTATTAATAACGTGCTTTATTTTTTTAACTCATTTTATGTAGTTTAAGCGCATTTCCAACAGATTTCGTTAAATAAGATTACTCATCTAAAGAAGCTTATTCTTCCCAATTAAATACGTATGGTATATTTCTATAGTAGTCTCCATAATTTAATCCATACCCAACTACAAAAAGATCGGGAATTTCAAAACAGCAATAATCAGGTATTAGGTCGATTTTTCTTCTCTCATGTTTATCTAAAAGAACGCAAGATTTAACGCTAGCAGCGCCTAAAGATCGAACTCGTGACATAACAAAATCCATAGTTAGCCCAGTATCAACAATATCATCTACTATTAATACATCAAACCCAGAAACATTGTCAGGAATGTCATTTACAACACTAACTGATCCACTTGATTGTTCATCAAGTCCATAGCTGGAGGTTGTCATAAATCCTATCTTTGTTGGTACAGTTATTTGACGTACAAGGTCTGCAGTATATATAAAACTACCTCTTAATAATGAAAGAACATATAACTTTTTTTCAGAATAATCTTTTGAAATTTCAGCACCAAGTTGTTCAATTCTTTCATTAATTTGATCTTTAGATATAAGAATGTTTCTTTTTTTATTTTCCAATGTTAATCCCGCCCTC
>JBLHPD010000126.1:0-14622 GCA_047624165.1 Clostridium sp.
TGGTTTCAATTTGCTTAGAAAGATAAGAGAAACAAGTGAAATTCCTGTAATGTTTTTAACTGCAAGAGGTGAAGATCCTGATAAAATATTAGGGCTGGGACTAGGTGCAGATGACTATATGGTCAAACCCTTTAATCCAATTGAACTTATCGCAAGAGTTCATGCACAACTAAGAAGATCCTACAAATACTCAGCTGTTCTAAAAATACCAGATAAGTTAATAATACAAATAGGAGATCTAACCTTTGATAAAAATAGTTACAGTGTATATAAAGGTAATAACCAATTAGAGTGTAACGCAAAGGAGCTAAAGTTGCTTCAGATTTTTATGGAAAACGCGGGAAAAGTATATACGAAAAAACAACTTTATGAAGCTGTGTGGGAAGAAGCTTATTATGGTGATGATAATACAATTATGGTTCATATTAGCCATTTAAGAGATAAGATTGAGGATAACCCAAAGTCCCCTCAATATTTAAAAACTATAAGAGGAATTGGTTATAAGCTGGAAAATAACACTAAGCTAGGGAATGAAGTATGAAAAAAAAGAAAGTTGCAAACATGCTTTTGTTAAATTACTTATTACTATTTATTTTTTCCACAATAATTTTTATTGTAATGTCCTTAATAATTTCAGTTAGCCTTAAGGGATTAATAAAATATGATGAAATAACAGAACTATCAGCTGCTCAAATCATGAGAGATGACTATAAAAATATAGATTTTTCTCAGGTTTTAAAATATAACGGTGGCGTTCAGGTAATTGACAAAAATTATAAGGTTGTTCTTTCAAAAGGAGTAAACCCACAGAATGTAAAACAATATACTAAGAGTGAGTTCAGTGAATTTCTAGTTAATAGCGGCAATAACCAAAAGGAGTATTATTATAGTGTGCGTTATAATAGTAAGGGTGATTTTTGGTTAAAAATCGTTATTCCTCATAAAGCTCAATTCGTTAATGGTATTTTTTTTGATAAAAATGGAATTCCTGTAGCCATAGATAATTTTATATTGATTATGATTTTAGGTGCTTTAATCAATATTACTTCTTTTATTTTCGGTCTTATTATTTATTCAAGGGTAACCTCTAATAATTTTGTAAAGCCTTTGAAAAAATTGTTAAGTGGAGTGACAACAATTGCAAGTGGTGATTATTCTGCTAGGGTCGAACTGCGATCGACGAATGAATTTGGTGAGCTCAAAGATGCTTTCAACATAATGGCAGAAAAAATTGAAATTGAGAAAAATCTAAAAGAAAAATCTCAAGATAATAGGAGAAAACTTATACTAGATATATCTCATGATTTAAAAACTCCCCTTTCAAATATAATGGGATACTCAGACCTACTAATGAATAACAAAGATATATTAGCCTCGGATAGGGAAAAATTTTTGGGGATAATAATAAGTAATAGTTCAAGGGCTAATAGTTTAATAGGAGATTTGTTTGAACTATCTAAGATGGGAAGCTCAGATTTTAAGCTTAAGCTTAAAAGCGTAGATATTTGTGAATATTTAAGGGAACTTATAGCATCGTTAATACCTCAAATAGAAGAAGCTGGTTTCAGTTATTCTTTTGAGATACCAAAAGATAAAAAGATTATTCTTATTGATGCAAAACAAATGGATAGAGCCCTCATTAACATTCTTAATAATGCTTTAAAATATAACAAGCCAGGTACAGAAATAAAAATATCATTAAAGAATCTTTTAAGCAAAGTAGTAATAGAAATTCAAGATAATGGAATTGGTATCCCGCTGGAGATGTCCGAGGAAATATTTGAACCCTTTAAAAGAGTTGATAGCGCAAGGAACTCTCAAACTGGAGGTACGGGCCTCGGACTTGCAATTACTAAGACCATAATTGAAAAACATAATGGACATATAAACCTTAAAACTAGTATAGGAAAAGGATGCAAATTTATAATAGAATTAGAATAAATCTAGGCTGCCTCACTTTAGAAATCAGTTTCTATTTTGAGGTAGCTCCTTTATTATTTACCCACATTTCAGCTTAGAAGATGATAATTTAAGGTAGATTTAAGATTTACATAGGGCTTATTTAAGATTCACTTGCTATTATAGATATGTAAACACAAAAGAGAAATATACATTAATGTATTCGAAAGGAGTTATCTATGCTTTTATCATTAAACAATCTTTCAAAAGAATATACAATTGACAAAAAGAAAAGTTTTAAAGCTCTCAGCTTTGTTAATCTTAATTTTGAAAAAGGAGAATTTGTTTCAATTCTAGGACCATCAGGCTGTGGAAAATCCACACTTTTAAATATAATTGCTGGCCTTGATAAGCCAACTTCAGGCGATTTGATTATTGAGGGGAAATCCACTAAAAAATATAAAAAAAAGAATTGGGATTTATATCGTAAAAATAATATAGGTTTTGTTTTTCAATCCTTTAATTTAATCGAACATTTATCTGCACTCGAAAATGTCGAAATTGTCATGAATTTAATCGGTCTATCAAAAAAGAATCGTATAAAGCGTGCGAAAAGTTTATTAAAACAGGTTGGGCTGGAAGAACATATGGATCACAAACCAGGTGAATTATCTGGAGGTCAAAAACAACGTGTAGCTATTGCCAGGGCTCTTGCAAATGATCCTGATATAATACTCGCAGATGAGCCAACAGGAGCTCTGGATAAAAAAACAGGGATTCAAATTATGCAACTTATTAAAGAAGTTGCAGGCGACAAGTTAATTATTATGGTTACTCACAACCGAGAACTCGCATATGAATACTCAACGCGAGTTGTAGCTATTCTAGATGGTAAAGTTCAAAAGGATGAGAAAATTAATGAAGCTGAAACAAATAGTTTAAAATCAGATCTTAAAAAGAAAGATGGTAGCATGTCTTTTGGCGACGCCATAAAACTATCCCTTAGAAATATTAAACAGAAAATTGGTCGTATAGTAGTAACAACTATTGCTGGTTCCATTGGAATAGCAGGTATTTTATTAGTTATCGGACTTAGCAATGGGGCTACCAATTATATAGATCTTCAAACAAATTCATTTGCTAGTGCAAGCATTATACAAACTTCTATGAAGTTTAAGGATGCAACTCTTCAAAAGACTGATTATCCAAAAAATATAAATGCCTATGACAGCATTAAGAAAAATCCTGACGTATTAAATGTTAGAGAAGACTTAAATATTAAAAATATTACTTCTTATGTAGTAAATAATGAAACTTTAAAGGATATTACCTTTAATTCGCTAGCTGGTGAAAATTATCTTTCAAACATTGACCATGCACTAAAAGGCAGTGTACCAAAGGACAATAAGAATGAATTATTAGTAAATAAGGATATGGCTAAAAAAATCATTGAGAAGTTTGGCATGAATCCAGACACTAATGATTATTCAAAAGCTATTGGTAAAAGCATTAAGGTAGTAATCCAAGAAAAAGCCACAAATCCAATCACTGGAGAAGAAATTTTAGGTAAAAAATATACACAAGATTTTAAAGTTGTTGGAGTTGTAAATGAAATAGCCTTAAGCTCATCAGCTGTATATTATTCTTATGATGCAGTTAATACATGGCTTAAAAATGATAACTATTTTGTGGGTAAAGAGAAACGCAACGTCACAGCAGAAGTGGTTATAAAAGATGTTCATAACAATGAAGCAGTACTCAATTACATTAATGCTAAGGAAAATGGTGGTATTGGTGGAAGTAAAATGACCGAGGCAAAAGGCTTCTCCGCAACCTCACAAATTGTTATGGTTAAAACTGCTATTAAGACTTTAATTAATTTAGCCGAGGCCGTTATGATTGTATTCATATCCCTGGCCTTAGTAGTTTCAACAATTTTAATAGGTATTGTAATTTTCTCAAGTGTACTTGAACGTAAAAAGGAAATAGGTATTTTAAAAGCTGTGGGAGCAAGAAATAAAGATATTGCTCGTATTTTCAAAGCTGAGTCTGCCTTGATTGGTCTTTTTGCAGGAGTAACTGGGGTCATAGTTGCTTTTATAATACAACCACTTGCAAATAGAATAATTAATAATGTATTAAATATACATTTCGATAATATTATAAATATCCCTCTCACAGGTATTCCATTTACAGATATTAAAATTCCCTTTGTAACTATTGCCGGTCTAATTGTTATCAGCATATTAGTTGCAGTTTTAGCGGGACACTTTCCATCTAAAAGAGCAACTAAAATTCAAGTTATTGACGCATTGCGTGATGAATAGGAGGAGTAATAAATGTTACAGATTAAAAATTTAAGAAAAACATATAAAATTGGTAAACACCGGGTTATAGCATTAAATGATGTTTCTTTTGATTTACCTAATGGGAAACTCGTGGCAATTGTTGGACCTTCTGGTTGTGGAAAAACAACAATGATGAATTTAATAGGAGCATTAGATGCAGATTTTGAAGGTGATGTTATTGTTAACGGAAAATCTTTAAAAAAGGCTGGAGAAAAAGATCTAGATACTTATAGAAAAAATACAGTGGGCTTTATTTTTCAACAGTTTAACCTACTTAATTCACTAACATCAATTCAAAATGTAGAACTAGCTTTAGATTTATCAGGGACCTCTAAGCAAAATAAAACAAAAAAAGCTGTTAGTTTACTTTCGCGAGTTGGACTAACAGATCAAATGAAAAAGAAAGTAAATCTTCTGTCAGGTGGTCAACGTCAACGTGTAGCCATCGCTCGTGCACTTGCTAATGATCCAGAAATAATTTTAGCTGATGAACCAACTGGAGCCTTAGATGTTAAAACTGGTGAGCAAGTTATGGAATTATTAAAAGAAATATCTAAGGAAAAGCTAGTACTCATGGTCACCCATGCACCGGACCTTGCAGAGGCTTATGCTGATTTAATTGTAAAAATGGAAGATGGTAAGCTAATTTCTATTGAGGAAAATATCGCCTCAATATCAAATACTGTTTCTAACACTTACAAGATAGAAACAAAATCAAAGATGTCATTTTATACCGCCTTAAAAATGTCTCTTCGTAACGCTTGGCTTAAAAAAGGGAGGACCCTTGCAACAGCAATTGGTACATCTATAGGAATTTGTGGAATTGCTTTAGCTATAGCTATTACTTCTGGTACTACTAGTTCAGTTAATAATCAAATTAAAGGTATATTTCCAACAAATGCAATAAGTGTTGGGCTAAAAGAAAATACTAATAAAACTCTAAAAGATATCAAACCTATAATATATAGTGATATAACCTCAGTTACGACCTTAGATAAAAATATATATGCCTATAACTTTCAAATTGGAGGAAAAGGAATTCCTGTTGCAAGCTTTTATTCAATGGACCAAAACATAATTAAAGATGAAAAATTGATGAGCAAATTGTCAGACCAAGCTACTAGAGAAAAATTGGTTATGATAATGGCTCCTGGGGTTTTAGAAGATATTAAAAATGATATTCAATATGGAACACTTCCAAAGGTAGGTTCCACAAATGAAATTGTTATTTCCCTTTCAACTGCCAAGGATTTAGAAAAAAATGGTGGTAATATAAAGGATTTAATTGGTAAAGATATATACGTTCGCTATCTAAAAGAAGGTTCTAACCCACATAGTGATCAAGGAGCTACCCCTGAGGTCCCCATTGTTAAAACTTGGAAAATAGCTGGAATTGCTAACACTACAACTTTAATAGATACCTATTATGCAAGGAGCGATTGGCCAATTAATTTCTATGAGAAAGAGTTTAAACTAGATAAAACAACTTTAGAAGCAACTGCCTTTACTTTATATTCTAGTAATACTAAAGATTTAGACACGCAGCTCCAAAAATTAAATGCTTCTCAAGATAAATACACATTTGATTTAACTGCTAAAACAATATCGGCTCAAGTTGATGGGGCAATGAAACAAGTGCGTTATGCACTACTAGGATTTGCAGGAATATCTATTCTTGTAGCGGCTTTAATGATATCAATTGTTGTTTATATTTCTGTACTTGAGCGAATTAATGAAATAGGTATTCTACGTGCCGTGGGTGCGAGGAAGAGAGATATCTTGAATATTTTCGTTGCAGAATCATTCATTATTGGTGTATTATCAGCAGGCCTAGGGTTACTGTTTACTTTAGGTGTATCTAAACTCATAAATTCAGCAGTTTATGGTTTCTTAAAAAATATTACTGAAAATGCTCCCTATATGGAAGTAGCTAAATTACCACTTGCAGATGCCGGTTTAATTTTATTATTCTGCGTAGTGTTAAGTATGATTTCAGGTTTTTATCCATCTTTAAAGGCTTCAAAAATGAATCCTATTGATGCACTCCGTAGTAGATAAGATAAAAGTAATTTAACCTCTTCTTATATTAAATATCCTAATTATTTGTTATAATATTTTTAATAAAGTTGAAATATATTTAACGAAATGGGGTAATTATTATGAAAAACAAACTGGTCGCAGGTAAGACTATACATGAATGGACTTCAATATTTCCATTAATAACTAATATGATAAATGATAAAGAGGTATTTTGGGTAAATCCTAAATATACTGCCTTTGATGAAGCTATGAAAAAAATAAATTTAACAGAAGATAATGTAAAAGACGCTGAAGAAAGATTAAATCGTTTTTCACCGTTTATAATGGCCCATTTTCCAGAAACTAAAGATAAAAACGGCATAATAGAATCTCCTATAGTTAGAATTCCAAATATGCAACAAGCTATTTCAAAAATGTTTGAACAAGAAATACCTGGTGATTTTATTTTAAAAATGGACAGTCACCTTGCAATAGCAGGCTCTATTAAAGCTAGAGGTGGAATATATGAAGTATTAAAACATACTGAGGACCTTGCTTTAGAAAACAACTTAATAACACTCGAAGATGATTACTCAAAATTAGCACAGGATGAATACATAAAATTCTTCAATAAGTATACTATTCAAGTAGGTTCTACAGGAAACTTAGGATTAAGTATTGGTATAATGAGTGCAAAAGTAGGATATAAAGTAATAGTTCACATGTCTTCAGATGCAAAACAGTGGAAAAAAGATCTTTTAAGAAGTAAAGGTGTTACTGTTGTTGAATATGCGTCAGATTACAGTGAAGCAGTTAAAGAAGGAAGAAAGCTATCTGATGCAGATCCACTGAGCTACTTTGTAGATGATGAAAATTCCGAGAATTTATTCTTAGGCTACAGTGTTGCCGCATCAAGACTTAAAAAACAATTAGAGGATATGAATATAGTCATTAATTCAAGCAAACCAATGTTCGTATACCTCCCATGTGGAGTTGGCGGTGGTCCTGGTGGCGTTGCTTTTGGATTAAAATTAATATTCAAAAACAATGTCCACTGCTTCTTTGCAGAACCAACCCATTCTCCATGTATGCTTTTAGGTATGATGACAGAAAAGAATGAAGAAGTATGTGTTCAAGACTTCGGCATTGATAACATTACTGCTGCTGATGGATTAGCTGTTGGAAGGCCATCTGGTTTTGTGGGGAAAACTTTAGAAGAATTATTGAGTGGTATTTATTCGATTCAGGATGATAAATTGCATGCTCTATTAAGCACTTTAGCTAACACTGAAAAAATTTATTTAGAGCCTTCAGCTTGCGCTGGAATTCCAGGAATTGTAGAGTTATTTAAAAATGAATCTCATTTAAAATATCTAAAGAATAATAATTTAATTGATAAAATGCCAAATGCAGTACATATAGCTTGGGCTACAGGTGGTAGCCTTGTACCAAAAGAATCTATGGATGAATATTATAGACTAGGACTCGAAGCTTTAAAGAATTATTAATAAGGAGCATGAAAATAAAACTGCATAATTGTTTAAAATGAACCAAGTAAAAGCCTTGCACTAATCTGCAAGGCTTTTATCAATTATAATTTTATTCAAAGGTAACATAAACTACCTATTATTTTCGGGAATCATTCTACTAATTAAATAGAGATTATTTTTTAGTCTTTCATTATCTGGTGACATTTCGTAAGCTTTTTTAGCATACTCATATGACTTTTCATACAATCCTAGTCTATAACTACTAATTGCAGCAAGATCATAAAGAGTATAATCCCATGATTTTAATTCTAGAAGGTAACTCCCTGTTTTGGTATCGATTTTTAGAGCCTCATTTGTCATGAAGTTTACAAGTGGCCAATCGTTTTTCAAATATCCAAGTTGAGCCATATTGAGATATGGTTCACGAACATTTGAGCATTCTGCAATCGCCTTATAAAGCCACATTTGAGACTCATGTAAATCGTTTTTATTTTCATAGCATTTAGCAATGAATCTCATTGCAGAGCATCTTTCTTCATTCCATGTAGCAGTTGGCATGTTTAAGTATCTTTTTAGAGTAGAAATACTCTCATCATTTTTCTCATAGTACATGTATTCTCTTCCGAGCCAAAGAGTACCACTAGCATCATCTGGATTTTCTCGAGTTGATAACTCTAAAAGCGGTAGATACTGGCTTCTTGGTTTTGATAAATCTGGATAATGATTTAAAACCATACCTGGAACCCAAACTGTATGGTCCTCATCAGTTCCATTGTATACAAGGAATTCGTGTACGGGATGTATCCAACTAAATCCCTCTAGGCGATGTATTTTTTTCATAGGAAATTGCTTGTTTGGTGTGCCATCCTTGTGATAACTCCATGTAAAAAGGTACTCGGCGCTTGTGCAAATTGGTTTCCATACCGATTCAAGCTTTTGTCGCCAACCCGCTTCAAAAACTTCATCAAGGTCATTGGACACACAAATATCCGCGTCTTTTGGTATATGGTTCATGGCAATGTTTCTTGAAACATCAAATCTAAAAGGTTGTATTTTTTCTATATATACTATAGCTCCCCTGGCGCGAAGCTTTTCAACAGTTGAATCGGTAGATCCAGTATCAGTAACAATAACCATATCAGCTTCATTAACAGCATCCATCCAACGGTCAACAAATTGTTCCTCGTTTTTGCATATTGCATAAACACATATTTTATATTTATTCAAACTAAGCTCCATTCTGTCGTTACGTGCCGACACATTTTTTTAAGCTCTATATGCCTCCCACGCAGTAAAGCAATATAATAATATTAAAATATATTACGCATTATGACTAATATTTTTTTCTAGCGCAATTACCTTATTCCTAGTATATGAAATACTTATACAACTTGATACTTATGTAATTGTCTGTAGCATTTGTACTTAAAATCTAATATTTGTACAAAGTAATAAAAGCATCAATACATAAAAATGTATTGATGCTTTGCATATATTAACTATTCATTACTTATATATTCTTATTCTGTAATTATATAAAACTATTTTCGTAATCCTTTACTTCATACTTTAATTCATACTTTAATTTACTTTTATCTTCCTTCTCTGTATTAAACATTTGACCTCTAACGCTTGCTAAATCGAATGCATATATTAAAGCTGTAACCATTTCATCCTGGTTTAAATCATTTGCTTTTGCAAACCCTTTGAATTTTTTTATATCATCTTCCTGAACCCTAAAACTAGTGGTCTTAACCTCGCTCATTATTACGCCTCCATAATTTTTTATATAATATACAATCACAATTAAATGTGTTACATATTATTTGCATTAGTATTACAATATTTATGTAATACTATCTAATTGTATATCTTATTTGGTATTAATGCAACATTATAATAGTATAAAATACAATTACAGTATAATAAATACATATATTAAGTTAATTACTAATAATTTAATTATAAAGGATGAAGTTTATTGTCCTCCAATCAATTTAATTGTAAATGTAACACTGCGTCTTAACAGTGCATAAATATATATAGTAGTAGTTTAAATAGCAATGAAGCAACCGACGAATAATATTTTACATAGGGGGATAAAAAATGTGGAGTCGTGAATTATTAAAAAATAAAGCAAAAGAAGTTTTAAGAGTTTCTTATTGGAAGGCATTTTTAGTTAGTTTGATTGTCGCATTTATTGGGGGGCGAGACAATAATTCTATAAATTTAAACTGGAATTCTGGTAATCATACATCTCTCCATGGATTTACTCCTTTCAGTAAAAATATTACTGTTCTATTTCCATTTTTGCTTTCAATTACTATAGGGCTTGTAATTATTATATTTCTATTTGCATTGACATTTCGTATATTTTTAGGTTATACAATTGAAGTTGGAGGAAAACGTTACTTTGTGCAATCAGCACAAGGTAATATAGATTTAAATTATATTGGCTATGGCTTTGGTAATGGTAAGTATTCTGATATCATTATAACCATGCTATGGAGAGATATTCTAAACTTTCTTTGGTTCTTGCTACTGATCATACCTGGGATTATAAAATCATATGCTTACAGAATGGTGCCCTATATTTTATCAGACAACCCAAGCATAGGCCGTGATCGTGCAATAGAATTAAGTACTAAAATGACTGATGGTCAAAAAATGGATATGTGGGTATTAGATCTTTCATTTATTGGGTGGTATATATTAGGTACATTATTACTTTTAGTTGGAGTATTATTTGTAATGCCTTATGAAAATGCTACAAAATCAGAATTATATTTAGTTTTACGTCAAAATGCACTGGATCAAGGTCTTTGTAGCTATAAGGAACTTAAATTATCACATCTGGAGCGGGTTTTGGAGTAAAAAGAATAACTAGATTTATAACTCAGCAACCTGAAGTTAGTGATGTTACATTATTCTGTAGAAAACCAGGTGAACATATATTTTCTAATTTTAAATAATAGTAAAAGAACAAATGATGGTAAATATCATCTTTTGTTCTTTTTTAATGCTACCTTCCCAATGGTTTTTCGTTTTTATTAATATTAAAAGGTATATGTTATCTACCAGGATTAACATGCACCATACAATGTTTAATCCTATTATCTAAATTTTCAATAGTAGTATGAACTCTCTCCGCAATATCATGAGCTTCACAAACTGATAAATTCTTATCAACACATATTTCTACATCTACATATAATCTATTAGCACTAACTCTAGTCTTTAACTCATCTATAATTATAACACCATTTGTTTTTTCTATTATACTTTTTATTTTTTCAATAGTTTTTGCATCAGCGCAGTGATCAACTAATTGATCAATAGCTTGCTTATAAATATCTATAGCTACTTTGCTTATTAAAATACATATCACAATGGATGCAATTGGATCAAATATTGGATACCCCATTCTAGCACCCATAACTCCAACTAATGTTCCAATAGATGAATATGCATCGGATCTATGATGCCAAGCATCTGCCATAAGAGCAGAGCTTTCAATTTTTTTAGCACCCTTAACAGTATATCTATACATCCACTCTTTAACTATTATAGAAAATATAGCTGCATATATTGCAATCTTTTGAGGAATTACAGTTGCTTCATTTATAATACTCTTAATACCATTAAATCCAATTAGTAGTGCAGTAATTAACAAGATACTTGCCAGTATCTTAGACATAACAGGCTCCATTTTTTCATGACCATATGGATGATGTTGATCAGCAGGCTGTTTCGCTAATTTTAACCCCAGCATTACAGCCAAGGTACTTAGAACATCAGAAAGTGAATGTATGCTATCCGCAATCATAGCTCCACTCCTACCTATAATACCAGCAAACAACTTAATTACAGATAATACAATATTAACAATTATTGTTATCAAAGATATTCTCATACCAATCCCGAATCTTTCTTCACAGTTCAACCAATACACCTCATTTTTAATTGATAATACACTTTAAAAACTATATCAATAGTATATGATGATTTCACTGAATTTGTAACACTTTTCTTGTTGCAATATTTATTACCAATTGATATTGATATCCACTATATTTTAGGAATATTATAGTATTTATTGACAAATATGAAGGGCTTAGTTTGCACAAGGATTAACATGTACCATGCAATGTTTAATTCTATTGTCTAAACGTTCTATAGCATCATGAACTGTCTCCGCAATTTCATGAGCTTCACAAACTGATAAATTCTTATCAACACATATTTCTACATCTACATATAATCTATTGGCACTAACTCTAGTCTTTAATTCATCTATATTTATAACACCATTTGTCTTTTCAATTTCATTTTTTATCTTTGCAATAGTTTCTGTATCAGCGGAGTGATCAACTAATTGATTAACTGCTTGTTTATAGATATTTATTGCTACTTTGGTTATTAAAATACATATTACTAGGGATGCAATTGGATCAAATATTGGATACCCCATTCTAGCACCCATAACTCCAACTAATGTTCCGATAGATGAATATGCATCGGATCTATGATGCCAAGCATCTGCCATAAGAGCAGAGCTTTCAATTTTTTTAGCACCCTTAACAGTATATCTATACATCCACTCTTTAACTACTATGGATATTATAGCTGCATACATAGCAATTTTTTGCGGAATTACATTTGTTCCATTTATAATATTCTTAACACCACTTACTCCAATTAGTAGTGCAGTAATTAACAATATGCTTGCAAGTATCTTTGCCATAACAGGCTCCATTTTTTCATGACCATATGGATGGCCTTCATCAGCAGGTTGTTTAGCTAATTTTAATCCAAGCATTACGGCAAGTGTACTTAATACATCAGAAAGTGAGTGTACGCTATCTGCAATCATAGCTCCACTCTTACCTACAATACCTCCGAACAATTTAATTGCCGATAATGAAATATTAACAAGTATTGTTATCTTGGATATTTTGATACCAATTTTAAATCTTTCTTCACTGTTCAATCGACACACCTCATTTTTAATTGATAATATATTTCAAAGACGATATTCATATTATATACTGATTCCATTGCATTTGCAACCTTTTTTATCCGCAATATTAATTATCAATTGATAATAATATCCACTATATTTTGGGAATAATTATTAAAGGCTTAAATCTATGATTTCAGTAAATCAAAGTCGATAGAACGTGATTAAAATGACCCCTTTAATTCGCAATTAATCTTTCATTTTATTAATTTCATCTAACATCAATATATTCAATCTATTTATTTCTTTTCTTTTTTTCATTCTTTCTTTTATTTCTTTAGATCTATAATCTATTTCAATTAATTCTACTTCTGATTCCATTGAAATACAGATCTCATAGATTTTCTTAAACTGTATTATAGACTCATCAAACTCTTCATCAAAATCAACTAAATCACTATTCTCATAAACCATCTTCAATGACTCTAATTGGTATCTTATTATTGTAGAAAATTGTATAAGAAGTTCATCTGATTTTATTTTATAAAGGTATAATAATAATTCTGTATAAATTCTATTAAGTGTATCCGCGTCAAAAATCTCGAGATTAATACTATTATAACCTGGCTTCATTTTTAACTTCCAGTTAAATAATTTTCTTAATATATTATTATAATCTTTTGTAGCCTGTAATCCATAAATTGTATAGCTGTTTTCTACTTGCTTAAAGAATTTATTTATTTCTTCATAACTTACAAATAGTTTTATCTCTTTATCCATTCTAATTAATCTAATGTGTTCAATCACATTAGAAATATCCCCATTACTTAAAAATAAATTACCTTCTGTAGCACCTCTTATATTTCTTACACACATCCAAATATCTGACATTGAAGAATCACCACCCAAGTTTTTTTGTCTTTGTATTGCATATTATACTATATGTAATTAAAACTGAAAACATTTTCTTATAGCTATATTTAAGTAAGGTGTTGAAATATCATGCTATAATGTTTAAGAGGCACTTGTAGAATGTTGTTTTGCAAATGCAAGGGGGAATTAGATGAAAGACTCTGAAAATAAAATTAAAAGTATTCTATTGGATTTAATTTCAATACAAAGCGATACATGTACCTCACTTGAGAAGGACATAGAAAAATATATTTACGACTGGTTACAAAAATTAGACTATTTTCAGCGCAATATATACAACTTAGGTTACTATCAGCTTAAGAATGATTCTTTAAAGCGTTGTGTAGTGTGGGGATTGATTAATGGAAAAGGTAGAAAAACCGTTATTCTTCTTACTCATCATGATGCTGTAGATTCTTATGATTATCATATTTTAAAAGATTATGCGTATGATCCTGAATTACTTGAAAAAATGCTAAAAACCGTTGAATTAGAAAAAGAAGTTGAAGATGATTTAAATAGCGGAGAATGGATTTTTGCAAGAGGTGCTGCAGATATGAAAGCAGGTATTGCAATTCAAATGTCACTTATGGAGCAGTATTCAAAACAGGAAAACCTTAATGGCAACATTTTGATAATATCGGTTCCAGATGAGGAATCCTTATCACAAGGGATGCGAAATAGCGCAGAACTGCTAGAAACAATCAAAAATATTCATGATTTAGAATATACTCTTTTGATTGATTCCGAACCTCACCAGAAATCGGAGAATAATGTAGGTTATTTTCATACCGGCTCTGCTGGAAAATTAATGCCCGTAGTGTATGTAAGGGGTAAAAAAACGCATATTGGTGATATATTTCAAGGATTTAATCCAATCTTGTTATTATCTCAAATTGTAAATGCAACGGAACTTAATACAGATTTCTCAGATGTTGTAGAAGACGAAATGTCGCCACCACCATCCTGGAGCTTCTTTAGAGATGAAAAAAAG
>JBLHPD010000127.1:0-14431 GCA_047624165.1 Clostridium sp.
TCCAAATTATAAAGTTTGTATACTATATATATTCGACATTGATGACCCAAAATCCTTTTTGCCAACAAAAAAATATCCCAATTAAAAATTGGGATATTTAACATTTTATGTTTGTCAACAGTCTGAGATATCCTTTTTAAGGATATCTCTTTTAGTTATGTTTTCAACCTAAAGTCACTAGAACATTTTGAGCAAGTTATAACAATTTTACCCTTTCCCCTTGGTACTCTTAACTTTTGCTTACATTTAGGACAACTAGTTATTATATAATCTCTTTTTTCTTTTATTTTTTCAATAGGCTTATATTTTTTAATTTTACTATTAAATAATTTTAAACTTCGTTTGAAATTATTTATCTTATGATAAAAATTTCCTTCAATGTTTTCAAAAACAAATTTTTCATTATTTCTTCCATGTATATTAGTCGACTTGCTCCTCAAAATTGAATATATAATAAGTGCTATTCCTAATATCCATACATACCCAGTTACAACCAACAATATCCCTACCATTAATGTTATTTTTGATAATCTATCCCAGCCATATAATATTCTAGCAAACTTAACATGCATTTTACTATTCCTCCTATTACTTTCTGGAGTAGGTAACAATTCAAAATTGCTATCACCCTTGTTGTCCTTATCTTATCTTTTATTTTAGCACTATAAACCACAAATCATTATTAACTTTCTGTAAAAATTCTGTAAAAATTACTTGAACCATCACCTGCGGTGCTATGATAATAAATAATTTGCTATCAAATAAATTGTTGAAATATATTATTAAAAAGCCGATTCGCATGTTTTAAATACCATTTTTTATATGTTTTGTCGAATGCATATATCTATTTTCATTTTAGTGTCCATCATATTAAATTTTTCAAAGAAATATATTGACTATTTGTATTATCCATGTTATTCTTTAACTAAGAAATAAGTCGAAACTTATCAGTGCAATAAACACAAAATAAAACTTATTTCGACATAAACCAACAAAATTAAAATCCCCCAAAAGATAAAAGGAAACTATTTATATCTTATATTTAGCAGTGATCGTGTTTATTTATTCTAATGTTCACGCTAATAAACAATGATCTATTATCGTATTCATGGATATAAATATTTTATGCAGATGTATTTGTAGCAGTTGTTATTAAATTTAGTTTCCTTTCTTTATCCCCCCCCAATTATTTATAAAAATAAAAACTTGAGCAAATGCTCAAGTTTTTTTTATTTTATTTCCAAAACTCCCGAACCTCATTTTTGACATGAGTATTATTATTTATTATATGATAATTTCCCCATTCCTTTGGAAATAGCCGTATATACCTTTGTTTAAGAAATCTATCATCTATTAAGAGCACAGTCCCTCTATCTTCCTCTGTTCTAATTACTCTTCCCGCTGCCTGTAGAACTTTATTCATACCTGGGTACATATAAGAATATTCATAACCAAGATGGCTCTTATTATCATAGTATTCGCGAATAATTTCTCTTTCAAAACAAATCATCGGATGCCCTACGCCTATTATTATTGCACCAATTAATCTATCACCTTTTAAATCTATACCTTCCGAGAATATACCCCCGAGTACTCCAAATCCTAAAATATTCTCATCACTTTGACTACTAAAGTTTTTCAGAAAAGCTTCTCTCTCATCTTCAGTCATAGAATTAGTTTGAATATTCACTTTAATATGTGAATATTTTTCAGAGAATTTATTACACACGGCCTCCATATATTTATAAGAAGGAAAAAACACCATATAATTTCCATTCTTAGAGCTTATTACAGAATATATGTACTCTACTATTTTTAGGTAACTATTTTCTCTATATTTATATTTAGTAGAAATATCCTTAGCTATCATTACGTTAAGCTTATTTTTATCAAAGGGAGTATCCAGGGTTAAATGGTAATCTTTACTTTCCCCACCCAGAATTTCTTTGAAATAAGATAATGGTAGCAGTGTTGCAGAGAAATAAATCACTGATCGACCTCTTTTGGATGCTTCCCTTAAAAGCTTAGACGGATCCAAGCAAAATATTTTTAGTACTACGTCATCATCAGTAGTTTCTACATAGGTTATATATTTATCATCATAAAATTCAGCCACGCGAATAAAACTCAAAGAGTCAAAATATAGTTGTAAAAAACTATCGTATATTTCAGACTTTTCATTTTTTGTGAGCCAAACTTCTAATAATTTAGTAAGCCTTGTAAGAAGATTGTATATATTCACAGGCTCTTGATTTTGTTTATAATATCCTTCTTCATTACACATTTTTTTCATATTAAGCATAAAAGTATTTAACTTATTTAAAATTTTGTACATTTGATCGTCAAGATCTTTTATGTCTCTTTTTAATTGCAAAAGTAATTTTTTATGAATTACTGACGAAAACATTTCTCTGGCCCTATCTACAAGATTATGAGCCTCGTCAACCAGCAAAGTATAATCTCCAGTGTTATCCATAAAGAATCTCTTTAGATAAACCCTGGGGTCAAATACGTAATTATAATCGCATATAACACAATCAGCCCATAGAGTTAAATCCAATGAAAATTCAAAGGGGCATACACTATATTTTTTTGAATAAACCTCTATTATTTCTCTGCTAAATGTATTTTCATTTTTTAGAATATCAAGTAGAGCCACATTAACTCTATCAAAATGTCCTTTTGCAAATTTACATTGTTCTGGATTACACGCACTACCCTTACTAAAACATACTTTATCTTTTGCTGTTAAAGTAATGGTCTTGAATTTTAGTCCATTTGCTTTCATTTTTTCAAGTGCATCCTCTGCAACCTGCCTTGTTATAGTTTTTGCTGTTAGGTAAAATATCTTAGAAGTATGCCCTTCTCCCATTGCTTTAATCGTTGGAAACAAAGTCGATATAGTTTTGCCAATTCCCGTGGGGGCCTCAACGAACATTTTCTTATCTTCTACTACTGTTTTGTATACAGCAATAGCTAGCTCTCTTTGTCCAGAACGATAATTTTCAAAAGGAAATTTCAAATCTTTTATAGTATTATCTCTTGCCTTATTCCATGCGCTTGTAATATTTGCCCAAACAAAATAGCTAGAAATGATTTCATCAAAGAATTCTTGGAGTTTATTAATTGAAAATGCTTTAACAAATTGCTTAGTTTTTTCAGTATCTATTTCATAGTAAGTTAATTGAACATTAATAAGCTCAAGATTATTCTCAGTTGCATATATATATGCATAGCATTTAGCTTGAGCCCAGTGAAGACTATTATAATCCTCTGTAAGTAATTCTATATCTTTAGTAACTGTTTTAATTTCATCTATGGTGACTTTATTATCTTTGATTAGTATCCCATCAGCACGCCCATCAATTATAATTGTACCACCATTATATATTACACTATGTTTTAAACTTACCTCTGACAAATATTCTTCTCCAAATATTACAGAATATTTTTCTCTATTCTCCTTCTGTATTTTTTGATGTGCTTTAGTCCCCTCGACAGCCCTACTACTTCCCATAAATCTCATGTCTAAATCGCCGGCTCGTAGTACAAACTCTACTAAGTTACGCACAGATATTTTTATATCTCTATTTTTATCCACAGGTTATACCTTCTTTATTGTATAAACTTTACACTTATTATCTATTAACTATTTTTTGAGCCTCTATTTTCTCAACTAATTCATTTAAATATGCCCACCTAAGCATTAGTTGTTCAGTTTCAACACCAATATCCTTTTGCAACTTAACTAGTTTCTGCAAATATTCAAAGTCGCTACCTGCAACATTAATTTTTTTATTGACTTCCAGAAGTTCTGATTCCTTTTTCTCAATTAAAGCGTCGATTTCGTCATATTCCTTTTGCTCTTTAAAAGTAAACTTAAAAATTTTATCTTCTTTAATTTCTTGATTATTATTTTTTTTATCTTCTTCATTTTCAACTTTTTCGTCTTGTTTATTAACATCAATTGTTGAATTATTATCTTCAAGCAAATTTGGATTTTTTTCTATATATTCTTGATACTCCGAATAATTACCTACAAATTGAATTATCTTCTCATTTCCTTCAAAACTGAATATTTTATCTGATACTCTATCCAAAAAGTATCTATCATGAGATACAGTTATAACTACGCCATTAAACCCATCCAAATAATCTTCGAGCACTGCTAGAGTTTGGATATCGAAATCATTAGTTGGTTCATCTAAAAATAGTACATTTGGAGCTTCCATAAGAATTCTTAATAAATACAATCTTCGTTTTTCTCCACCGGATAAACTAGAAATAAAGGAATGTTTTGTAGTTCCATCAAATAAAAATCTCTCAAGCATTTGAGAAGCTGTAATTTGTTCCCCATCCCCTGTAGTTATATATTCTGCCCCTTCGCGAATATACTCTATAGCACGCAGCTTATCATTCATCTCACCATTTTCTTGATGAAAAAAGCCAATTTTCAGTGTTTCGCCACGTTCTATTGCACCTGAATCTTGACTTAATATTCCACTTAAAATATTCATAAGCGTAGATTTCCCAATACCATTAGGTCCTATAATACCTACTTTATCTCTCCTAGTAAACACATGACTAAAATCATTAATTAATTTCTTATCACCAAATGCTTTATAAATATGTTCTACATTCATAATCTTTCTGCCAAGCCTAGTTGACGCTGAGGATAATTCCATCTTTTCATTTGTTACATCAACTTTTCCATCTTTGAGCTCATCAAAACGGTCAATTCTTGCCTTTTGCTTAGTAGTTCTAGCTTTTGCGCCACGCCTTATCCAAGCTAGTTCCTTTTTAAATAAACTCTCTCTTTTTTTCTCCATTGAATCCATTAAAGCCATTCTTTCAACTTTCTTTTCCAAAAACACACTATAATTTCCCTGATAGCTATATAAATTTCCCTTATCTAGTTCTATAATTTTATTTGTTATTCTATCTAAAAAATACCTATCATGAGTAATCATAAGTAGTGCGCCTTTTCTATTATTTAAAAATTTTTCTAACCAATCTATTATTTTGTTATCCATATGATTGGTAGGCTCATCTAAAATTAATAAATCTGAGGGAGTAATAAGCGCACTGCATAAAGCAACTCTTTTCCTTTGTCCACCTGAAAGATCTCCTATTCGCTGCTTAAAATCAGTTATCCCAAGTTTTGTAAGTACTATTTTAGCATCATTTTGAACTTCCCAACCATTACATGCATCCATCCTAGTGTTAAGGTTCATTAAAGCGTTTTGAAGCTTTTCATTTTCTGGATTTTCTTCCATTTCCTCTAAAGCGACTTCATATTCTCTTATAACCCTCATAACATCAGTATCACTTTTGAAAATTTGCTCAAGAACTGTAGCTTCTGAGTCAAATTCAGGATTTTGAGGTAAATATTCTATATTTGCTGTGCTATTTTTTATAATTCTTCCCTCATCAGGAACTTCAAAGCCAGCTATTATTTTTAAAAAAGTAGATTTTCCAGTACCATTCACTCCTATTAATCCAATTTTATCACCATCACTTATACCTAGTGATGCTTTATTAATGAGTATTCTCTCACTATAACTTTTACTCACTTCTTCTATTGCTAATATATTCATATGTACCACCCTTTTCATGTTATAACTTTATATTTTACACCTTAATTATACCCAAATAAACACCTAAGTGATAGTGGAAATATATTTCAAACAAATTCCCACTATCACTTAGGTATTTTTAAGATTTAAGGTACTATATATTTTATTACCGTGCCTTGCACAATTTTTTTCCCATTTGCATCACATACATTATCATTTACTACTAAATAATATGTTTGTCCTTTTTGTAGTTGATCTATTGGCGTTGCTATTACTGTATTATTATTAGTATCAAATTTCAGTGGAATTCTTTTTCCTGAAGTATCATCTATAAGTTCAATTCCTTCTGACTTTATACTATCTATATCTATTGGCATATTAAAATTAATACTAAAATGCTTATCTACATTTATATCCTTTTTTAAATCACTTAATATTTTATAATTAGAAAAGCCCTGAAGAATCTTATTACTTAACTGCTCACTAGTATTTTTTTCCCATCCTACATTAGTTCCTGTGTAAGAAGTATAAGTTGCATTGTTATTTAATATATAGTTATATGCAGTCCAATTCTCTTCACTTCTAGCCATTTTAAGGTTAATATAAAACTGTTTGCCATCTAAATCAATTCTCATATACCCGCTTTTATCATTAGGTACACTTGTACTACTAAGAAGTAAATTAGCTACCTTCAAAGAATCAATCTTTTCATCTTTGACTACAAAGTCTGGAGACACTCCAGTCTTATGGATTACATTTCCATTAGGAGAGAAAAACTTTTCCACAGTAAGCTTAAGTAAGCTACCATCAGACAATGGGAACATTTGTTGGGCAACTCCTTTTCCATAGGTTGTTGTTCCTATAAACGTAGCCTTATCATAATCCTTAACAGCAGCTGCTAATATTTCTGATGCACTAGCAGAGTATTCATTTATTAAAAAAACAACTGGCTTTCCTATTATTTTTCCATGGTCAACAGCGTTATATTTATATTCACGATTAAGTTTATCTTCTATAATAATTGCTGGAGCATTTCCAATAAAATGACCTGCTATATCTAGTGCTGTGCCCATATATCCACCTCCATTATACCTAAGGTCTATAATGTAGCTAGTAGCTCCCATTGAATCCATTTTTTCTAAGGCTGCAGAAAATAAATCACCAGTATCATCTCCAAAAGATACAATAGATATATATGCTGCCTTGCCACCAAGCATTTCACTTTCTACGGTTGGTGACTTTATAACTCTACGCTGAACATTAAAGTTAAGTACTTCTGTGCCCCTTTTCACTACTATCTTCACATAAGTACCTGTTTCACCCTTTATGTGTTTTATTGCCTCCTCAACAGAAATCCCAACTAAATTTATAGTATCTGCTTGTACAATAATGTCACCAGCCATAAGTCCTGCATCTATCGCTGGGGAATTATCAATAACTCTAGTCACCTTTATTCCTTCTTCAAGCATTTCAACTCCAATACCTATTCCACTAAATGTATTGTTTATGCTACCTACAAAATCGGAATACTCCTCTTTTGTAAAATAATCCGAATAGGGATCATTTAGTCTCGTGACCATTTCGTCTAAATCAGGAGCATTTAAGACATAATCTGATACTGTACTCACATAATTATTTATTAAAATAGTTTTGCCCTCTTCTAGTATGCTAGTCTGAGCTAGCACTTTTGTATATATAGGTGTTAAAAATAATAATAATATCAAGAATGTACTTAATACCTTTTGAAACTTGTACCTATTTTTAAAATGTTGTTTTTTCATACTTTATCTCCTGTCAAATAATATTTTTTACCTTTTTGTAATTACTTACTTCCTAATCTAATAAATAGTTATAGTTCTATTTTACTACAAATAATTACACTGTGTAAATATATAATTTTTTTATAAAATATGATTAAAGGAGAACTATCTCTAGTTCTCCTTTGTGATTTATCTGTATAATTAAAAAATTATATAATTTTCGCTAAAAATTCTTTAGTTCGCTGATTGGTAGGGTTATTAAAGACTTCTTCAGGAGTTCCATCTTCAACAATACATCCATCGTCCATAAATAGCACTCTACTTCCTACTTCTTTAGCAAATCCCATTTCATGTGTTACAACTACCATAGTCATTCCATCCATGGCTAGTCCCTTCATAACTTCAAGCACTTCCCCCACCATTTCTGGATCTAGAGAAGAGGTTGGCTCATCAAATAGCATTACATCTGGCTTCATAGCAAGAGCTCTAACAATTGCTATTCTTTGTTTTTGACCTCCTGATAATTGCGCTGGGTAACTACTAGCCTTTTCGCAAAGTCCAACTTTTTCAAGTAATTCAAAACCTAATTTTTCTGCACTTTGTTTTGAAAGTTTTTTAACCTTTATAGGTGAAAAAGCTATATTATCTAGTATTGTCATGTGTGGAAAGAGATTAAACCCCTGAAAAACCATACCCATCTTTTGTCTTTGAAGATCAATATTATTATGTTTACTTATTATTGAAACATCTTTAAAATATATTTCACCAGAAGTTGGCTGTTCAAGTAAATTTAAGCATCTTAAAAAAGTGCTTTTTCCTGAACCACTCGGCCCAATAACTACCACAACTTCTCCTTTTTCCACATGAATATCAATACCCTTAAGCACTTTCAATTTTCCGAAATTTTTCTTTAAGTTACAAACATTAATCACTAATCTTCAGCCTCTTTTCGATCCGATTCATGAATTTAGAAAGCGTAAACGTCATAACAAAATACATAAAAGCTGAAACTAGTAACGGTTCAAAAGGCTTGAATATATTTCCTCTTACCGTATCTGCATTATAAGTCAACTCATGAATTCCTATTATCGAAACTATAGAAGATTCCTTAATAATTGTTATAAATTCATTCCCTAATATAGGTATAATAGTCTTAATTGCTTGCGGAATTATAATATAAAACATAGCCATGCTATATGACATGCCAAGTGACCTAGCTGCCTCCATTTGTCCCTTATTAATAGAATTTATTCCACCACGAATAATTTCCGCTACATATGCAGAACTATTTACAGAAAGTGCTACAATACCCGCTACCATATCTGGTAATTGAACTCCGGCATATGGCAAACCATAAAAAACAAGATATAACTGCACCAAAACTGGCGTTCCGCGAATAACCTCAATATATGATGATGCTATCATATTTAAAATCACACTTTTGGATAATTTCATTAGTGCAAAAATAGTCCCACCAACAACTCCGAGTAGCACCGAAAAAAATGCAATTATTAACGTAAACTTAGCACCATTTAGAAAAAACATGTAGTATTCGCTCATAAATGAAAAATTCATATAAACCTCTTTTCCGATAATTCAAAATATTACTTTATCTAATTATTTATTTAAGATTCTTTATTCGGAAGTTTTATTAGCATCTGCAACGAACTTATCAATAGCTTTAGCCTTCATTAACCTATCAATAGTGGTATTTACGGAAACTACCAAATCTTCGTTACCTTTTTTTACAGCTATTGCTGAACCAGATTCCTCACTATCAATCTGTAATTTTGATACAATTAAGGTAGGGTTTTGCTGAACGTATGAATTTGCAACTGGTGTTTCAACAATTACCGCATCCACCTTTTTAGTCTTTAAAGACAGTATAAGATCCGATATTTTTCCTAGAGGCTTTATTTCTGACCTTGCAAGCAATTTTTTTGCTAATTGCTCTTGTGTAGCACCCATTTGAACTCCTACTTTCTTACTCTTCAAATCTGCTATAGACTTAATCGTACCCTCGTCTTCAGCTCTTATAACAACGCATTGTACCGCTGTATAATAGATTTTAGAAAAATCTACATTTTTTTTTCTTTCTTCCGTTGGATTCATACCTGCTCCAACAAAATCTATATTTCCTGTTTCCAATGCTGCGAGTAGCCCGTCAAACTTCATATCCTTTATTTCAAGCTCTACTCCTAAGTCCTTTGCTATTTCTTCTGCTATGTTAATATCAAAACCCACAATTGTATCTTTTCCATCAATTGATTTATGAAATTCATAGGGTGGATAATCAGCACTTGTACCAATTACTATTTTCCCCTTTTGTTTGATCTGGTCCATCTTTGAAACACCATCTGATTCGTTTCCTTGTGAGCACCCAGATAAACTAAATGCTATTAGAATCGTAATTATCATACTAATTATCTTTTTACTGTTAATGTTCTTCATATCTTATTCCCCCTTATATATATTATCTTTATAAGAATACATTACATTGCATAAACATGCAATACGTATTTTAAATATATATAATCTTGCCATCCTTATTTCTCATTATTTTCATGTATTTTAAACGTTATTATTTGTTTGTTCTTAGATTTTTTTGATTATTGTTTGTTTATATTTTGTATACTTATGTATCTTTATGTATATATTTTCACATAAAAAAAAATCGCCTTTCGGCGATACTTTAACTATTCTCTATAAAATAATTTACTTTTTAGTCGAAGTTAAAAGAGGATTATTAATTTTTTTTTGTTTAGCTAAACTAATTTGGTATTCTATCAATTTGTTTTGCAAATCGATTATTTTGTATTTAGAAGATTGGATCCTAAATCTCATTTCTTTATTTTCTGTTTTTATATTTCTATTTTCCTCAATACAACTCTTAGAAGATTCTTGCATAACATCTAATTCTTGTTGAATCTTTATATTTTCTTTGTGTATGATTTTCACATACTCACTACTTTCTATCTTTTTACATTTATTAAGCAATTCTTGGTTATATGCTTCCATATGATTCAACTGTTTCTTAAAATCTTCTAAGTTCACAGTCACTTCTTTATCATGCGTTTCTAGAGATTCAACTTTATTTGAAAGCTCCTTACAAAGCGAGCGACTTTTAAACAGATCATCCCCTAAATTTAAAGCAGTTAAAATTGCTGTTGAAGAAGTACTAAGTTTTTCATTGTTTCCCATTATATTCTTTATTTTCTTATCAACATAGCTAGCTACCATATGTAAATATTCTTCTTTTTCGTCACCTTTTAAATTATATTCAATACCATTTATCTTTATTGTTACTACGTTCATCTAAAACACCCTCTTAGACAGATTAGTTAGTTTTATTGTATCACAATATAGCTTTTAATAAAACCAATATTTTCAAATTAAATATACAAATAAAACAACTAATATACTAATCTGTTATTTTATATGATGATGTATATTAATAAAACTCCCTTATTTTTAAGGGAGTTTTATTTTAAATTACTACCTAAGTTGTGCACCTAATTTATGCTCTAGAGATCTTAATATTTTTTCGTGTACCTTATTTACTTCCTCATCTGTTAACGTCTTGTCATCACGTCTATATAATATAGCATAGGCTATACTTTTCTTACCTTCTTCTATTTGTATGCCTTTATACACATCAAATAATTTAGCACTTTCTAAAATATTGCCACCTTGTTTTACAATTACATCTTCAATGTCTTGAACTAGAATTGCGTCATCAACTATAAGTGCGATATCCCTTGTTACAGCTGGAAACTTGGGAAGTGCTTTATACTTCTTATTTAAGTTAGCATGTTTATATAATATATCTAAATTTAATTCTGCTATATAACATCTTGGTTCCACCTCATAGTTCTCGGAAACCGTAGGATGAATTTCTCCAACCAGTCCCACAAGTTCTCTTTTTATATATAGATTTGAGGTCTTTCCAGGGTGATAAGTTGGATTTTCACTTTCTCTTTTGAAAGATGTATTTCTTATTCCTAAAATATCTACTACGTTTTCCACAACACCTTTTAAATCCAAATAATCAACATTTCCATACATGCCTATAGTTAATATATTTCTCTCTTCTGGAAGCTTATCTGCATCTTCATTTGGTATATACACTTTACCTATTTCGAATAATTTAGCTTCTTCATTATTTCTTGAATAATTTCTACCTAAGCATTCCATCATAGATGCTATAGTTGTAGTTCTCATTATACTATAATCTTCTCCTAACGGATTTTTTATAGTAACTACTTTTCTAAGCTCACTATCACCAGGAACTAAAATTTTATTAAATATTTTAGGACTTACAAATGAATAGCTTATTGATTGATTAAGTGCACTGCTAATTAAAGCCGACACAACTTTTTCTTCTAATTTTTGCTTTTCACTTTTCCCACTCTTTAAAGTTTCACAACTTGGAATAGTAGATGGTATTTTATCGTAACCATACATTCTAGCTATTTCTTCTGCTACATCTTCTTTAATATTCATATCAGATCTATTGGTAGGTATTTGTACAATTAGAAAATCGCCTATTATTTCTGTAGACATTTCTAATCTATCAAGGTACATTTTCATATCATCCTTAGTTATATCAGTTCCTAAAAATTTATTAATCCACTTTGAATTCACTTCTAGCCCATGAGGTTTAAGGATTTGAGGATATACATCAATGCATCCTTCCATTATTTCGCCTGCGCCTAATTCTTGTATTAAGTGACAAGCTCTATCTATTGCCATTTGAGCCATATTTGGATCTAAATCTTTTTCATACCTTGAAGATGCATCAGTTCTTAAAGCTAATTTTTTAGAAGATAACCTTATATTAACACCTTCAAAATTTGCACTCTCAAATATTATGCTTGTGGTATCTGCTTTAATCTCTGAATTTAAACCTCCCATAATACCTGCAATTGCTATTGCTCTATCTCCATCCTTTATAGTTAAAATGCTTTCACTGAGTTCTCTTTCTGTTTCATCCAAAGTAATAAATTTTTCTCCGGTTTTTGCTCTTTCAATGACTATAGCATTAGTCGTAATTTGCCTAGCATCAAAAGCGTGCATAGGTTGACCAATCTCTAGCATAACAAAATTTGTAATATCCACTATGTTATTAATAGGCCTAAGTTCTGCTTCTAAAAGTCTTTCCTGAATCCATTGTGGTGAAGGCTCTATTTTTACATTTTTTATACCCTTCAACATATATCTTCTACAAAGCTCATCTTTAATATCAACCTTGTAAATATCCTCCACATTCTCTAGCGCGCTAGCTTTATAATCAATGGCTGGTTTTCTATACTCACTGCCTAAAGTTGCTGCCGTCTCTCTCGCTATTCCTAAAATACTAAGGCAATCTGCTCTGTTTGAAGTTATCTCAAAATCTATTAATACACTTTGAAGGTTTAATACTACTCTTATGTCTTGCCCAATAGTCGTATCACTAGGAAGTATCATTAACCCATCAAATATTTCATCCCCTGCAATCCCAAGTTCTTCCTCTGAGCAGAACATACCATTTGAAACTATGCCACGAAGCTTACCTTTTTTTATTTTCACTCCTCCATGTAATGTTGATCCATGAAGTGCTACGGGTATAATATCCTGCTCCTTCATATTAGTAGCTGCTGTAACAATTTGTATTGGTTCCTTTAGTCCTATATCTACTTGACATACAACTAGTGCATCAGCATCCGGGTGTTTAACAATTTCTATTATTTTCCCTGAAACAACATTTTCGATTTCAGCACCTGATGTAATAATCTCTTCTACTTTTGAACCAGACATAGTTAATTTGTCAGAAAGCTCCTTCGCTGATATATCTATATCTACATAATCTTTAAGCCATTTAACTGGAATCTTCATTTTATATCCTCCTAGTATCCGTATTAGTACAAAACAATTATTAATTGTTTTGCCTCCTAGCATCATTTTAGAATTGTTTTAAAAATCTCATATCACTTTCATAAAGTGCTCGAATATCGTCTATACCGTATTTTAACATTGTAATTCTATCAAGACCAAATCCGAAAGCAAATCCGCTATAAACTTCTGGATCAATTCCACAATTCCTTAAAACCTGCGGATGAACCATTCCACAACCCAAAAGTTCTATCCAACCGCTACCACTACAAACCTTGCAACCTTTACCATTACACACAAAACAAGTAGCGTCCATCTCTGCTGATGGTTCTGTAAATGGAAAATGATGTGGCCTAAACTTTGTTTCCATATCGCCGCCAAACATCTTTTGCGTAAACAGCTCTAATGTTCCTTTCAAATCAGCAAACGTAATCCCCTTAGCTACTACCAACCCTTCGATTTGATAAAATATTGGTGAATGAGTAGCATCTACCGCATCCGATCTATAAACTTTACCTGGTGAAATCATTTTTATAGGCGGTTTCTGAAGCTCCATAGTTCTTATTTGTACTGGTGAGGTTTGAGTTCTTAAAACTGTACTATCATTTATGTAAAAAGTATCTTGTTCACCTCTTGCAGGATGATCTTTAGGTATGTTTAACGCCTCAAAATTATAATAATCTCTCTCTACCTCTGGTCCTTCCTCAATAGAGAATCCCATAGATAAAAATATTTCATTAACTTTTTCAAGTGTTAGTTCTAGTGGATGTCTTTTCCCTACTGTTTGTTTTTTCCCTGGCATAGATATATCTATAACTTCACTTTTTAGTTTTATTTCCCTTTTATTATTTTTTAATATATCTGAGGCTTTAGTTATAAATGCTTCTATGTCCTCTCTAGCTTCATTAGCTAATTTACCAACAATCGGTCTTTCTTCACTTGATAGCTTTCCCATACCTCTTAATATTTGTGTAAGTTCTCCTTTTTTGCCTAAATACTTAACTCTGATATTTTCTAATTCAGTTTGAACGGCAGATCCTTTTAATTCTGAAAGTGCTGCAGCTTTTATCTCTTTTAACTTTTCCTTCATAATGAATGCTCCCTTCATATTTATGTAATTTTTAAATTAATAAATTTTTATAAAACAAAAAAAACCGTCCCTACTGAAGGGACGGAAAATCCGCGTTACCACCCTAATTGACTAAAAAACAGTCCTCTTAGATA
>JBLHPD010000128.1:0-14418 GCA_047624165.1 Clostridium sp.
TTATATAGGGGGAGCGCCTATTGGCTTCCTTTAATTTATTGAGCCCTTTTTTAGACATGAGGTGTTTACGACCATCGCTTTATATTATCACAGGCATTTCCTATTGGGAATGCCTGAGTAGTAACGATTTAATAAACATAGTAAATAAATATTCGAAAAATGAAGAATATAATTTTACTGGGTATTTGATGTATAAGGACAAACAAGTAGCTGAAATAAAAGATACGGAGTTTGTAAAGTCTTTGGATGACAATTTATTACCAGTAATAATGATAAATAAGAATATAGGGTCCTTAGAAGCATGGCTACAAACTAGAGTAATAGACACTCATAGGACAAATTCAAGGCAAGTAAGGCGTAGATTAAGTGTTAGATCAGAGGTTCCGAGGGAAATAGTTATTAAAGCTAGAGCTATAAGCATTACAGACAGTTATTGGTTAAAATGGATTAATGAAGATATAACTTATAATGACGTGAGAAGTAGGTTATCTGATGGACTAAATACTATTGCTTTATACGGTAATTCTACAGAAATAAATTTTCAAGACTTAGATATAAGCCCTGAATTGACCAATATAGGAAGTTTCGAGAAGTGTTGGAAGCACATTGATGGATACTGGTATATGATAAAAAAGGGTACGTATAAGGAGAATTTTGCAGAAGTATTAATAGCAAACATTGCTATTAATCTTGGATTTAATGCTGTTAAATATGAAGCTATTGAAGATGGGGCATTAGTTAAGTGTAAAGACTTTACTAATAATTGCGAAGTGGACTTCGAGCCGATGTTCAGCTTTGTTCGAGAGTATTGGGAAATAGATGATTCTATAGGTATTATAAAAGAACTGGGCTATATAGAAGATTTTTTGAATATAACATTTATGGATGCAATGTGCTATAACATAGATAGACATACATTTAATTTTGGTATATTAAGAAAAGATGGAGAACCAGTAGGCCTGGCACCAAATTTTGATAATAATTTAGGATTATCAGGAGTTCTTAATAATAGTGGGTTAGAAAATACATGGTATTCAACAGCATTTACAAGAAATAATTATAAGCCAATATTAGAGGAGTATAATTATGCTGTACCTAAGATTGATTTAGAAGAGATAAAGGAAATTATAAATGATACATTAAAAGGTTTTTCTTCACTAAAGTCGGAATCTGGATTTAGTGAAACTGTATTTAAAATAATAAAAAATAATTATGAAGAACTATTGCAGTAATAGAAATACTCTAATCAACTAATGATAAAAAAGCTATCAAAATGTAATAAACATTACATTTTGATAGCTTTTTTATTTTAGAATGGTTTAAATTGTTTTTCTATAGCCTAAATATTTAATTTTTATATGGAATACAAAGTAAAATATGTTATAATTTATATTGTAAAAAATCTAATAGATATGGGATAATAATGATATGAGAACGGATAATTATATAGTATAATTGTAATAAAAGGAATATAGTGTAGCTAATTAGATAAAGGATAGGGAGACTAAGATTTAAATAGAGAATATATAACTGGAGAATTATTATGGAGAGGTGTGTATGCGTCAAATTGTTAAAATTGTAAGAAAATATACATTATACTTTGTTTTATTAGTAGGCTTTGTGAGTTTAATGATTGTATTTATAAATAAAGATGGTAATTATTCAGCGAAAACACCAGCTTCTCAAAAAGGAGTAATGAATTTAACAAATTGGAGCTTTGAGAAAAATGGTTCAGTAATGCTTAATGGAGAATGGGAATTTTACTATGAAAAACTTTTAGACTATGGGGATTTTCACAGTAACAGCAAGAGTGCAACTATGTCAGGTTATATAAAGGTGCCTGGCAGGTGGAGGAATTACAAGATTAATGGTAAAAATATTAACACTAGTAGCTATGGTACATATAGGCTAAAAGTTCAACTAAATAAGAAAATTGCGAATGATGCCCTTGGAATACATATACCCTATCAGTTTACGGCATATAAGCTTATGATCAATGATAAACAGATTGCCAGTAAAGCTGATAATCTTGATAAGAACGCTACAATCATTGAAAATAGAAATATTTTCTTTAATCCGGAAGATAGCAACATGGAAATTATTATCCAAATACCCAGTCAGGTATTTGGGGATGGAGGCACTCACTTGCCTTTATATTTAGGCCGCTATGAAGATATTATTACCAAAGATAAAAATAATCTTCTTAGGGAGATGATGCTATTTACTTGTCTTATGATAATGGGTCTGTATCATGTACTATTGTTTATATTTTTGAAAAAGATGAAATACATACTAAATTTCGGACTACTATGTATAGGTATTGCATTACGCTCTATATATACAAATGAAGCTATGTTGATAGGCCAGTTTTTAACAGTAAACTTTAGTACATACAGTTTTTTCAATTTGCCAGTAACATTGCTGTGTATGATATTCTTTGCAGGATTTATATATGAGTTATACCCACAGGAATTTTCAAATATGATTTATAAGGCTATTTTGTTGTTCTTTGGAGTTATGATAACTACCTCAATTATACTGCCCTATTCATTAAATTCAAAGCTAATAGGATTTGACAATATAGCCATTGTTATTTGTGCCATATATTTTTCATATGTAATAATAAGAGCTTCTTTAAATAAGCGGGAAGGGTATAAACTTATGATATTTGCGATGCTTATAATGGCAGTATCTTCAATAAGTGATGTCATATTTATATATAGCAAAAGTTATTCGGTAATAAATGACATGACTACACTTGGTACCATTATTTTTGTTTTTGTCATTGCATTATTATTGTCAAAGAAATATGCAAATGCATTCATATCTGTTGATAATCTTTCAAAAAAGCTTTTATCCTTGGACAAGCTAAAAGATGAGTTCTTAGCAAGTACTTCACACGAGTTAAGGACACCACTAAATGGAATAATCGGGATAGCTGAATCGCTGAGTGCTGGAGCAGCAGGTGAAACCTCTGATGAGGTGAAAAGAAATCTTTCCATTATGTCAGCAAGTGGAAAGAGATTAAGTAATCTTATCAATGATATACTTGACTATTCAAAGCTAAAATACACTGATATAAAGCTAATGCACAAGCCTTTGGATTTTTATCAGTTGGTTGATGTTACAATGGCAGTATTTATAATGACAAAGCATAATGAAAAAATTGTTCTGAAAAATGAACTTCCAGTAGATTTACCGTACTTTAATGCTGATGAAGCACGATTACAGCAAATAATGTATAATTTGTTGGATAATGCTATAAAGTTCACTGAAGAAGGCGAGATTTCCGTAAGCGTAAAATTATTGCTGGATTATATAGAAATAACAGTAAAAGACACTGGAATCGGTATTCCAAAGGATAAACAGGAAGACATATTCAAATCCTTTGAACAAATTGATGTATCAGGTGAAGGGAACTACGGGGGTACAGGCTTAGGGCTTACTATATGTAAAAAGCTCATCGAGCTTCATGGGGGAACCATTAGATGTAAATCGGTTCTCGGATCAGGCTCGAGATTTATATTTACTTTGCCAATGAGTGAGTATAATTATGAAATAGCGACTAGTGAAAGAAGCGCAGACAGACAGCTGTCATTTGATCATATTTTAACGAATGCAAATACCAATTCTGTTAATCACAAAGCAAAAATTTTAGTTGTTGATGATGAGCCAGTGAATATACAGGTACTTATCAACCAGTTATCACTTGAAAACTATAATGTAGTGACTGCAACAAATGGACAAACTGGACTCAGACTGATTAATGAGGTAGATTTTGATTTGATAATACTGGATGCAATGATGCCAAAGATGTCTGGCTATGAGGTATGTAAAAGGATTAGGGAAAAACATAGTCTAATAGATTTGCCTATACTGATGCTTACGGCAAATAATCAACTTAGCAACATTTGCTTAGCGTATGATTGTGGTATTAATGACTATGTAAGAAAGCCATTTGAGAAACAGGAGCTTATTGCCAGAATTAAAACACTGGTAACCATGAAAAAGGCAGTTAAGCAATCTATTAGAGATCCGCTGACAGGTATTTACAACAGAAAGCATATGTTTGAGCTTGGTGAGATAATCTTTGATAATCATAAAAAAGAGGGTAAACATATGTCAGCAATAATGATTGATATTGATAATTTTAAAGCTGTCAATGATACCTACGGACATGCCCAGGGAGACAATATACTTAATGAAGTAGCAGCTGAATGCAAAAATATAATAAGGGTAAACGATATATTTGGAAGATATGGAGGGGAAGAGTTCTTTATCATATTACCAAATATAGAAATCGAGGATACTGTTAAATTGGCTGATAGAATCAGAGAAAAAATATGTATCAGACCATTATCGAGGCATGAAGGCAAAGAAATATATATTACAATAAGCTTAGGTGTGGCTACTAATAATAAAACTATAAGTAGCATAGAGCAGCTGGTGAGAGAAGCTGATAAAGCAATGTATAAGGCAAAGGAGAATGGTAAGAACAGGGTGGAAACATAAAGGAAATACAAGTGCAAAACTTAGCACCCACCTACGGACACAATGTCATCGGGTGGGTAGTAATTTTGTGCCAAAAAACAATTAGAGAAATTATGCTTTATTTATTTTATTCAAAGCTATGATATAATTAATTCAGAAGAATATACGATTAATTATACATGGGGGTATAGATGTGAAACAGGTAAAGATATTACATTGCGCGGATATTCATCTAGGAGCAGAGCTCACAACACTCGGTAGGAAAGCTGTGACTCGTAGAGCTGAAATCAAAAGAACTTTTATGAATATTTTAAAATTGTGTTTAGCGCAGCAAGTTCAGATATTGTTAATTGCAGGAGATCTTTTTGATAATGTACATATAGAGGATAATGTGCTTGAAGAGATAAAAAATGGGTTTGAAGGCTTAGTGGATACCATTGTGGCAATTGCACCAGGAAATCATGATCCTTTTACGGAAGATTCACCATATTCAAAAAAAGATTTTTGGCCTGAAAATGTTATTATTTTTAAAAGTGGTTTAGAAAGTGTAGAGATTGAAAATTTAGGTGTTCGTCTGTGGGGGGCAGCTTTTACAGGAACCTATGTAACAGCTTCAATGCTTCAGAATTTTACTACTCCTAAAGACGAGCTAATTAATATCTGTGTAATTCATGGTGAACTCGTTGCAACAAATCAAAGAAGTAATTACAATCCAATTACGGAAACACAATTGTCAAAGAGTAGAATGGACTACGTGGCACTCGGACATATTCACAAACAGACTGGGATGTTAAAGACTGGTGATACATATTATGCTTATTCTGGCTGCCCAGAGGGAAGAGGATTTGATGAACTTGATGAAAAAGGCGTTTACATTGGAATAGTAGCCAAAGGAATTTGCATGCTAGAATATCGTAGGATCTGTCTGCGCATGAATATTGAACTTCATGTAGATATTTCTGAAGCTATTAATTCTAAAATGGCAGTAGATATTGTATTAGATAAAATGAAATCAAAATATGGTGAGAATTACGGAGAGAATCTATACAAGGTGATCCTGGGCGGTATGATTTCAGATAATGTTTGTATTAATATTGAGGATATGAAAACATCCCTTAATGAAGTATATTTCATTAAGATTAAAGATCATACAACAATAAAAATTGATTTTGATTCGGCTTCAACAGAAATAACCCTTAGGAATACTTTTATGAGAAAAATGATTGAACGGATAAATGATGCAACCCCTGATAAAAAAGAGGATTTAAACACAGCACTTAGACTCGGAGTAAAGGCATTTTTCGGGGAGGTAAAATATAATGAAGATTAATAAATTGCAGATTGGCAGTTTTGGTAAGTTTAAGGATTACCAATTAGAGCTAAAAGATGGATTTCAGATAGTATACGGCGAGAATGAACATGGGAAATCAACCCTTATGGCATTTATTAAAATGATGTTTTACAGCAAACTTGAAAGAGGAAGGGGTATCGATAAAAATTCGAGGAAGAAATACCAGCCATGGGATGGATCTAGTATGAATGGCGCTGTTGAATATGAACATGGTGGAATATATTACCTCCTACAGAAAGATATAGGGGCTACTGCTGGTGCTGATAAAGTGAAGTTAATTAATATGGGTACAGGTCAAACGGTACCACTTGGCAAGAATGAGGAAGTTGGAAAAAGATTTTTTGGACTAGATTTAGCTGGGTTTGAACGAAGCGTTTTTATAAGCCAGATTGGAAGCTTCAGTGCAAATGGAAATAGTGATGAGGTTGCAGAAAAGTTAATGTCAAACCTAGTTCTTTCAGGAGATGAAAATATTTCACAGCAACTGGTAATGAATCGTCTAAATGATGCAACTTTAGATATGGAGTCAAAAAATCGAAAAAAAGGAATTTTTATTGAGGCTAAAAATGAACTTGAATCATTACGCAGTGAAAGAGCTGAAATTCAAATTCTAGAGAATCAGCAACAGGAAAACATGGAAGAATATCATCGCTTGGATGATAAGCTAAAAAAGCAAAGGAATATTCAAAAATTATTGAAATTAAATATAGATAAAAATAAATTTCAGCAACTCACCATCCTTATAGAAAAGATGACGAAATATATGCAGTTAGAAAAAACATTAGAAAAAGAAAATATTCCCTCTGAGAGTCTTACAGCATTTTTAAAGGATTGTAATTCTTTAATGGACGAAAGCGAGAAAATAAAGGGTAGCCTTCAAAAACTCAAAGGTTCAATTGAAAGTGAAATTAAAAATGAAGGTAATTTAGTTCCTATTAGTGAAAATGAGTACAAGCACATAAATGAGTTAGCCCTAAAGGAAAAAACACTTATAGAACTATTAAAGAGAATAGATGAAGACTTTATTCCAGTTCTTACTTCTTTTATAGAAGCAAAGAATGATTACAAAGCTTCCGAAACACTGTTAAAAAACGAAGAAGCCTTAGCTAAAGAACTACAAAAATTTCATGAACAGTTCCAGAAGTACCAAGACGAAAAAAATATTAATGTTAATGATGAGGAGAAACTTAGCAATAATTTTGAGAGGGAAAAGCTTCGATGGAACTCTGATAAACAGCTAAGGGAGCAGCGGATTAATTTTACTAGTGAAAAACTAGAAATTAAGTCCCAGGTAAAAGATACGGTAAGTCAAAAAAGTAAAAAGAAAAATCCAGCACTAACACTTAGCATTGTAATAGGTATTATTTCTATAATACTTTCGGTAGTTATCCCCCCGGCTTTAATAGGAGTGATTATTGCAATTGTTATGGGTGTGCGTGCAGTGAGATTTAATAAACAAAACAAGGTAACGCCAAAAGATACTAAGCGTGATGATATAAATAGCATAAAAGAGGAATTAAAAACTCTAAGGGAAGAAAACGATAGTGAAGAAGCGTTAATTATTGAAAAAACTAAAGAGTATGAAACCAATATATCATCCAGCTCAAATAGTATTGCTATCATAGAAAAAGAGCTAGAATCTTTGATAGAAAGAAGCAACAATTACCAAAATTCTCTAGGTAAGGTTCCAGGATTAAAAAACAAGAAAGAGATGGCATTAAATCTTCTTAATGTTAGGCAAGAAACTTATCTTAAAGAAAGTAACTACCTTCTTAAAAAATACTCGGAAGATTTAAGCCTTGATGAAGATGTTAAAATTACAGTTTTGCAACAAGAAAATTTGGAAGAAATTGTTGCTAGAGAATATAGAGATAGAATGAAGCAACTCTGCGATACTTTGAGAAACAATATTGCAGAAAAAATGAAAGAAAAATCCTGCCTAACAGTGAAAGAGTTTGAAAATAAATATTTTGAGTATGCTTCTGATTCTAAAAATCGAAAAGCTATCACTGAGGCGGAGCAGGAATACCTAAAGAAAGTTGAAGAATTTTTAAGTAAAGTGAATGTATACGAAATTGTACAAAGCTATGAAGAAGCTAAAATTTTAATACAAAAGCTTTGCACAGGAGTTACTCAATTGGAAAAAGAAAAAGATGAAGCACTTAATATTGCGAGGGGGATGGGATATGTTACACCTTCACTGGAATATTTAAGGTCGGAAACAAGTAAACTTGAACCATCCATTAAAGAGCTAGAAGAAGTCAGTGTAAATAGCAATGAAGTAGAAGAACTGCAGCAAAAAGAAAAAGACTTTGCCTCTGAAAATTTAGAACAACAATTTTTTGAGTTACGCAAAAAAATCAAAACACCAGATAAAAACTTAAGTCAGGTTCAAGAAGAAATAAATGAAAAGGAGAAAGAGGTAAGTGAAAAGGAAAACTACGTAAGTTGCCTAAAAGTTGCATCACAGGTAATGCAAGAAGCAACAGATGAGATGCGCCAGAGTTTTGGACCAGAACTTAACAGGAAGACAGCTGGAATATTCAAAAGCCTTACTAATGGCAAATATGGGAACATACTTGTTACAAAGGATTATGATATTTCAATTAAAGCAGGCATCCATTATAGAGAATGGAGATATTTAAGTGGTGGAACAGTTGATCAGGTTTATCTAGCATTAAGAATAGCCATTACAGAATTAATTTCTGATAAAAACGCTCAGTTACCTTTATTTTTAGATGATGTGATGATGCAGTATGACGACGAAAGAATGGGTGCAGCTTTAAAATTTATATCTGAATATGCTAAGGAAAAGGGACCGGAATTCCAACTGATATTATTCACATGTCATAAGCATATCATAGATAATTCAAAGCCTTATAATACTGAAGTAGTTAATATCTAATATTACTATTTTAAAGGCTTTTATATTTAAATTAAGGAGGGGTTAATTAAGTTTGAAAAATATTACAGGAAGGATAATTTCTAATGGAAGTCCTCTCCCTTGGAAAATCTGGATTCTTTACACATAAAACAATTTTCAGGGTGAATAATAACAAAAATAAATATTTATTTAGGTACTTTACATTATATATATAAAGGAATATGATTAACCTGTAATATTACATTAAAGGGGGTGCCTCATGGTAATACAACCAATAAAACTCAATGGATCTAGGTTAAAAATACAAACGTTAAAACTCAATAATTCAATAAAAGCTATTATAATTTCTTTTTTTATTTTTCTTATTCTATATTTGGGTATGACAATATATTTCAGCACTCATTTTTATTTTCGTTCTGTAATTAATAACATTAATGCTTCTGGTAAAACCGTAGAGCAATTAGATAAGGCAATATTATCTAAGGGTAAAACATATACACTGGAATTAGTAGAGCGAAACGGTGTGAAGGAACAAATCACAGCAAATGACATTGAACTTAAATACGATTTAAAGGGTAAAATTCAAGTTTTACAAGACAACCAAAATTCTTTCAAGTGGATTGATGCACTTTTTAATCCGAAAAATTCTGAAATATCTGGAATGGTGACCTATAATGAAAAACTATTAAAAGAACATTTTGATAAGCTCTCTTGCTTTGATAGTAAGAAAGTTATTGAACCTCAGAATGCTAGCTTTAAATATTCAAGTAATGGTTATGAGATTGTAAATGAAGTTATGGGAAATAAAGTAAGTAGCAATTCTTTGTATGCAAGTGTAGTAAACGCAATTCAGAAGGGAGAAACAAAAATAAATTTGGAAGAGGAAAATTATTATATAAATCCAAAATATACTTTTAGCTCCAAAGAAGTTATAAACACTAAAATTTTGCTTAATAAATGTATAGCTTCAAAAATTACTTATATCTTTACAGGAGGAACAGAAGTTATAGATGGTGCTCTAATAAATAGCTGGATTAGAATTAATGATAATCTTACAATTTCATTTGATGAGAATGAAATAAAAAGTTATCTAGGCAAAATAGACAGCAATTATGATACATATGGCAAAGAAAGAGATTTTGTTACATCACTTGGAACAACGTTAAAGGTAAGTGGTGGATCTTATGGATGGTGGGTTGACCGTAGGGGAGAAGTCGGTAATTTAATTGCGACTATAAAACAAGGACAAACTGTAACAAAAGAACCACGATATATTCAAACCGCTATATCTCATAATATTAATGATATCGGTAACACCTATGTAGAAATTAATTTGACAAAGCAACATATGTGGTTTTATAAGAATGGTTCTCTTATTGTAGAAGGAGATGTTGTTACTGGTAATCCAAACAACAATTTAGCAACACCAGCGGGTGTTTATGCAATACAATATAAAGAAAAAAATGCAACATTAAAGGGAGAGAATTACAGTACGCCCGTCGATGTTTTCATGCCATTCAATAATAATATAGGAATACATGATGCAAGTTGGAAACCTGCCTTTGGTGGAAATATATATTTGACAAATGGTTCTCATGGTTGTGTAAATTCACCACCTAATTTAGCAAAAACTATATTTAATAATATTGATGATGGTACTCCAGTTGTTTGTTATTTGGAATGAATAACAAAATAAACTAATAGTTATAATGTAAAAAAAATTATGTATTGAAATAAAGACCTCTGGTAGAGTATAGATACCAGAGGTCTTTATTATTTAACTGATTTTAATTTCCTAATAATAAGACCAATAGTTAATAATGTTGAATTTTTAGCTTTTTATTGAATATACATTAGAGATGCAGTAATTAAAATAAAGACAATATAAAAAAAGAGGAGATATTAAGTTAAAGGTGAGTTTTTAGGGAATATATCGAGGATGTGTATTATGGATAAAAAGAGATATTTTATTGTGGTTAAAGGAATAGTCCAAGGGGTAGGTTTCCGACCATTTGTATACAACCTAGCAAAAAAAAATAACATAAAAGGCTGGGTTAATAATAACTCTGAAGGAGTTTATATAGATGCTGAGGGATTTGGGAGTGACATAGAAAAATTTGTGCAAGCTCTTGAAAATAATCCTCCCCCTCTTGCTCAAGTAGAAAAGATAATTATAAAAGCAGATAAAGTATTAAATTATTCTGATTTCAAAATTAAAGAAAGTGAAAACTGCTTAGATAAAATAACTTTTATATCACCAGATATAGCTACTTGTAGCGAATGCGAGGAGGATATACTAAATTTATACAATAGGAGACGTGGGTATGCTTTTACTAATTGTACAAATTGTGGTCCTAGGTTTTCTATAATTAAAGAGTTGCCTTACGATAGGGATAAAACTACAATGAATAAATTTAAAATGTGCAAGCAGTGTAATAGTGAATATTTAGATCCTACAAATAGAAGATTTCATGCACAACCTAATGGTTGCAAAGAGTGTGGACCAGAGCTTTGGATAGAGGATTTCAAAGGAAACAAATTAGATATAGAAGATCCTATAAGATTTGCTCAAAACAAGATTGTGGAAGGGAAAATATTTGCCATAAAAGGTCTAGGAGGTTTTCACCTAGCGTGTGACGCATTGAATGAAAGTGCAGTGAATAGCTTAAGAAAGAGAAAAAAAAGACCATTTAAACCTCTTGCAGTTATGATTGTGGACATAGAAATGGCAAAGAAATATTGTAGAGTAAATCAGTTAGAAGAAAATATACTAACTGGAATAAAAAAACCAATTGTTATTTTGGATCAAAAGGAAAGCTATGATTTACCACGAAATATTGCACCTAATCAACATACAATTGGAGTAATGCTCCCTTATACACCTATTCATATTTTATTATTTTCAGAAAAACTTAAGGTGCTTATTATGACTAGTGCAAATGTTAATGGTCTACCTATAGAGTATAAAAATAGCTCAGCAAGAAAAAGCCTTACAGGTATTGTGGATTATTTTCTAATGCACAATCGTGAAATATATGTACCAGTTGATGATTCTGTATTAAAGGTTGTAGATAAAAGGCAGACAATAATAAGGCGTGCTCGGGGCTTTGTACCTGAACCTTTTAAATGGACTAATACGAGAAATATTTTAGCATGTGGTCCTAATATGAAAAATACTTTTTGCATCAGTAAAGAAGGATTTTTGTTTTTAAGTCAATTTAATGGTGACCTAGAAAATTTAGAAACCTATGAACATTATAAAAAAAATATAGAGTATTTTAAAAAAATATTTTCTTTTTCCCCCCAATATATAGCACATGATATGCATCCAGGATATATGTCAACTAAGTATGCTTTAGAATATAATTTGCCTAAAATTGCTGTTCAACATCACCATGCTCATATAGTTAGTTGTAATTTTGAAAATAATATTGATCAAAAAGTTATTGGAGTTTGTTTTGATGGAACTGGTTATGGCACTGACGGTAAAATATGGGGTGGAGAATTTTTGATTTGTGATCGACTAGAATTTAAAAGGGTTGCACATCTTGATTATATAAAAATGCCTGGAGGGGAAAAGGCTATCAAAGAACCCTTTCGAATGGCAGTTTCTTATCTCTATAAGGCTTTAAGCATGCAAAAGGGTGAAAAAGAAGTTTATGATATAATTTTTCAGTTATATGGTAATAAGGGTATTAATCTAATTAATATTTTAAATTCAAACATAAATTGTACAGAGACTTCAAGCATGGGTAGACTTTTTGATGCTATGGCAAATTTAATTGGAATTACGGACAGTGTTACCTATGAAGGGCAGGCTTCTATTGAGCTTGAAGCCATATCAGAAATGTATATTAAGGGATCATATACTTATAGTGTAGTAAAACAAAATATGTATATTATAGAGCCCTATGAAATAATTCTTCAGGCTCTAAATGACAAAATAAAAGGATTATCTGCTAAAATTATTGCATCAAAATTTCAAAATACAATTGTTAATTTAACTGTGTATACATGTGTGCGTATTAGAGAGGATTCAGGTATAAATGAAGTTACGCTAAGTGGTGGAGTTTTTCAAAACTCTTTTCTACTCGAGAAGATATGTTGCAGTCTTAAAAAAAATAAATTTGAGGTCTATACTCATAAGGAATTACCTTCTAATGATGGAGGAATAGCAATTGGGCAGATAATTATAGCTAATGCATTAATTGAAAATAAAAAAATGTGATTATTTAGGAGAAAAATATGCATGAAATTTCTATAATCCAAAATGTTGTTAGAATAGTTTCAGACAGCGCAATTGAAAATAAATTAACTAAAGTTACCAAGGTATCTTTAAAAATAGGGGAATTATGTGGTGTTATGCCAGAATGTTTAAACTTTGCTTTTGAAATTTGTATAATTGATACAATGCTTGAAGGCTCAACTTTAGAAATAGAGAAAGTTAACGCAGTAGCTGAATGTAGAGAGTGCATGCAACAATTTCCAATCGATCATTTTAATAAACTTTGTCCATGCTGTAATAAATTCTGTTCAAATATTATTAGTGGATATGAGCTTTATGTAAATACAATAGAAGGAGATTAAAATATGAGTCAAATAAAGGTAGTTACTAATATTCTTCAAAAAAATGAAGAGATAACATTGAAAAATAAAAGATTATTAGATGAAAAAGGTATCTATGTAATAAATCTGATGAGTTCTCCTGGTTCAGGTAAGACCTCTTTACTTGAAAGGATAATAGCTAAGCTTAAAAACGATATAAATATTGCTGTGATTGAAGGAGATATTTATACTACGAAAGATGCGCAGAGAATAGAGGCACAGGGTGTTCCAGTAGTTCAAATCAATACTGGTGGAGCTTGTCATCTTGATGGAGAAATGATAAAAGGTGCATTAAATGCATTAACTCTCGATAATGTTGATTTGCTTGTAATAGAAAATGTAGGTAATCTGGTTTGTCCTGCAGAGTTTGAAATTGGCGAAGATATAAAAATTTGTGTTTTGAGTACTACAGAAGGAAATGATAAACCTCTAAAATATCCACTTATGTTTGAAAAAAGTGGTGCAATTATTTTAAATAAACTAGATTTAATAGAATTTACCGATTTTGATAAAAAAGAGTTCTATAAAGATATAAAATCACTAAATGCTAATGTGGATACTTTTGAAACATCTTGTGTTAAAAATCAAGGTATAGATGAGGTATGTTCATGGTTAATTAATAAAATTCAAAATAAAAAGATAAAGGTTAAATAAAAGGAGGAAAGAGAATGTGCCTAGCCGTTCCAGGAAAGGTTTTATGTTTAGATGGAAATATAGGGACCGTAGAGATTGGAAATATGAAAATAAAAGTATTTATGCATCTTGTGACAGATGTAGCTGTGAATGAATATGTACTTGTGCATGCAGGTTGTGCAATAGAAAAGATAGATGAGAAGCAAGCAAAAATAACCTTGGATTTTTTAAAGGAGCTTACGCAAAATGAAATTTGTTGATGAGTTTAGAAATAATGAATATTCTAAAAAACTCGTAGAAAAGTTGAATAATATTTCTACTAAAAACATAAACATTATGGAGGTTTGTGGCACTCATACTATGGCTATATTCAGATATGGTATTAGGGATATACTTCCTCCAAATGTAAATCTTATATCTGGTCCAGGTTGTCCTGTTTGCGTTACACCTCAGA
>JBLHPD010000129.1:0-14279 GCA_047624165.1 Clostridium sp.
ACCATAAAATTCATTTTTCCATCATAATACATTTCCATGTCAATTGATAAAATATCATTCATATCCATAAGTTTACTCACCTTCAAAAAGTATTTTATGAATATATTCGACATAAATATTAAAATTCCTTTTTGTAAATAAATGTAAAATAGTTTCTTTTTAGTAAATAATTAGTTTTGAAATTCATTCAGCGGAATATAAGCTCTAAAGAATAAATGGTCAAAAACACCCTTCCTTTATCTTTTTCTTAATTCTACTAAAGTACATCCCTCTATTGCTTGAATCCCATTATCTTTACAAAAATTAAGTATTTCAGTGCTCTCAGCTCCTGGTTGAATAAGTACTTTATCTATTTTTAACTCGTGAGCTTCCTGAAGGATTTAACCCAACTACATTAAAATCAGCTTCTTTCAAGGAACCCAATATCTTATAAGCATATTTAAAACGATTTAATACGTCTCCGACTACAACCCAGTTTTTATAACATAAAAATTCACTAGCCTTCCATATTATCATCTCCTATCATTTTTTCATTGACAACTTCTTGTTAATATAATGTTTCCTATGTTAGTTTTCCATATATTAGAGTTACTATTCTTTCACAGTAGGATGCATCATTCTATTCACAAACTTCAATAAACATCCATAATTATCCTTTAGAACTTTTACAAAAATTAAAATACTCCAAGGTATTACCGAGGCCACTGAAAAAAGCGCTCTTTTTTCAGTAGAGGTTTCAAGCTTGAATAGAAAAAGCATGAGATATCCATATTTTTGAATATCTCATGCTTTTTATTTTATAATTAAGTTTTAAAAGCCCTATTTCATGCTTTTCAACTTAATTATTCTCTTTAGATTCACAGTGAAGATTGATAATGCACCTTGCATTTGCATGCTAATTAAGCCTGATGATATTGCTACATCATAGCCATGTTGGTGCTTAAGTTCACTGTTTTTAGCCTCTATCATATAACGTTCCCTAGCACGTTTTTTAAAATATTCACTTTTTTCGAACTCTATTTGATCTTTGTGAGTATTCGACTTTATTGTAACTGAATAAGTTTTAGATTTAGCGCCTTCTTTATAACACCCATCTTTATGAACACAATTTTTACACTTTTGGACATTAAAATAGTAAGTTAGCACTTGATTTTTACCAACATTCTTCTTTCCCTGTTTTGCTTTTTTAATAGCCATATGACCTACCGGACATACAAATAACCCAGCATCTTTATTAAACTCAAATTCATCTTCTTTTTTTCGCATTCCTTGTGAAATTACAGGATTTAGTTTTGAAATTAATGCAATCTTATTTTCTTTTGTATATTCTAAGTTTTTCTTTTCAGAATAAGCCGTATCTCCAATTACTTCATTAACATCTATACCAGCCTCACGGCTTTTTTCTATTAAGGCTATGAGTTCCTTCCCGTCACTTTTTTCGCCAGTTGTAATAACAGCTGCTGTAATTAAACGTTCTTCACTCATAGCAAGATGTGATTTATATCCAAAAAAAGAACTATCCTCAGTTTTATGCCCCACTTTTGCATCCTCATCTTTTGATAGTTTTAGATTCTCTATATCATCATTAATAGCTTCCATTAAGTAATTTAATTTAGTTTTCACAGCCGGATTTGCTGCAGTTTCTGGCTTCTCGTTTATGGTATCAATTAATAATTTGCAGTATTCAAGAATATCTTCAAGTACTCCAGTTGTAACTTTATTTGGTAACTCTTCTTTAATACCAGGATGTACTCCGTACAATGTTTTTCTTAAATTTTTTGCACGTTTCAATAATTCTTCACTTGCTGACTTTTGATTATAACGTGACTTGGTATGCGTAGCATCAACTATTATTGCCTTACTTTTTAAAACTCCCTCTTTTATAGCAAGTTCTACAGTCTTGTTTATTAATAAATCCAATAAGTTCATGTCTTTAATGCGAAGCTTTCTAAATTTAGTTAATGTACTTGAGTTTATTAAATTTGTTTCTTCTGGGGCTAAATTCAGAAAATATTTAAAGGACATATCATAAAGAGTTCTTTCAACAACATCTTCATCAGACAATTCATATATTACTTTCAAAAGTAAATATTTAAATAGCATTATGGGGTTAATAGCGCCTCTACCCATAGATGAACTATAGTTAATCATTAATTCATCGTAAACAAATGAAAAGTCAACAAGGTCATTAATTTGCTTTAAAATGTTATCTTTCGGAATAATTAACGAATATAAGCTATGGTATGTATTTATTTTTATTTCGAATTGTCCTTTTAGCATAATAGTTTAGCCCCTTTTATTTTAATCTACTATACTAATTCGACATATCTTTTAAAATTCCTTTTTGTTTTAAGTCTTTTACATAAAAAAATCGCCATCTTTAATTCGATGACGATTTTTCATATAGTTTTTCAGTGGCCTCAATTAAATATAGGGCTTTTATGATATATTGTGCGGAGTATAAGTAACATATTTAAAATCAGTAAAATAAACACCATATTGATGTAGAATTATACATCACCATGGTGGTTTCATTATATTCTTCCTATTTTCCTTTTCATTTCATCCTTAAGGGCTGGTCTTCTGCTATTTGCCCTTATAATTTTATCATAGTAGTCATCAAATTCTTTTTCTTTATCTAAGATACTAAATACATCTTTAATAATACTGCAATTATATGCTGCCTTAGCATATCTTGACCTATTTGCAGCATCTATATGAAAACTAACCATTCCCTTAAGTATATTCAATGCTTCTTGAGCATAAAAACCCCTTTTATTTATATCATTATCTAATACCAACATGTCTACTATACCATTTTTATCACTTTCTCCAATATTTATTATGAAATCATTTAGATTTTGATAATTTAATTCTTTACCATAAAAGGCTCGATATAGTAGTGATCTACAAGTATATTTCAAATAATAATACTGTTCATATTCAGATAGTTTTTTCACAAAATCTAGCAATTTATCTACTTTACCTTCATAGGATAAAACCTTAATAAGTGTCCACGGATAACCATAACTATTTTTAGACCTTAACTGTTTTTCAGCTTCCTCTATAAAACCATCTAAATTATTAACCTTTTCTGCAAAATAACGGGTCTTCTTATAAGCTTCATGAGTGTTTTTTTCATAAAAGAAATCTTTTGAAGCATAAAATGCTTCGTCAAAGTTATTTAATTTTTCACAGCAGTCTATACGTATATTTTGTAAATTAAGTCTTATTGCCTTCAATTGAACTTTTTCCAAAGCTTCTTTAATTAATTCAATACTTTCTTTCCATTCTTCTAACTCAAAATATTTTTCTATAATATCATTATAAAAATTTACATTGTATTTTAAAAAACTTTTGGCAAATTCCACTTCACTATATTGTTTTTGATATCGATCATAAAAGCTTTGAAGAAGGTCAAAATTCAAGTGTTGCATAGTCCAATCATCGTATTGTTCCATTTCTCCTCTTATAACCTTTTCTATCATAGGCAAATCCCTTAGATGAGAAAGTATAGGCTCTTTACATCTTTCTCCAAAATTTAACCACTCTTCAAAGGCCCTCTCTACCATCTTTTCCTTATCTGTTATACAATTTATAATGCAAGTGTAGTATTCATGAAAAACATCCTCCCAATCAACATCTATATGTTCTTCTGGATCTTCTGTTCCCAAAACCTCTTCATCAAAATCAGCTTTATGAATACAATTTAGAAGAGCTTCAAAAGCTTTAAAAGCAATCTCATAATTTTCACTTCTAGAATATATTAAAGTTGCATTAAGATATTCAGTGAATTTTTCAGCCCACTCACTATCTTCAAAGTCATCATCACCATCATCATCGTTATCCCAATAATCATTATAATAACTTTCTACATAATAATTACCGTCAAGACAATCTTTACAAAACTTCTTGACCTCCCTTAAGAAACCTAAATCATCTTCTACATTAATAGAATCTAAAGCCAGTTCAGCATCTATATTCTTAGAAATAAATTGTATTTTTTCATTTTCATCAAGCCGGCCTAATAAATTAAGCAACAATTCTACTAACTTATCTTTATCAAAATTTAATAGTATTTCTCTTTTTTTATCCATAAATTTCATTTCCTTTCTCTACTTGTTCCTATTTCATTGCTCATTATCTTCTAGCTTATTTTTACTCTAGCAGTTTTGTCTTGACTTAATATACATATCAATATCTTCCACAATACATTCCTGTCCTGTGAGCAATCAAAATTGAAAATGCATTTCCAATTTTTGAAAGGTGCCTGTCACCTTTTAGGGATTGGTATAAATGGCTAAATTTTCTAAAAAACATGCCATCACCTCATTTAAAGTATCGACATGTCTTTAAATCATTAAACTATTTTTACAAATCAAGAATAATATTTTCTTATAATAATACCTCTTTCAGCATTTCAACCTTATCAGAAAAGTTATGTTTAATCATTGTGCAGTAACTTTCTCCATGTTTACTTTTGCATTCAACCACATTAATAAATTCATTAATAAATGGCTTTATCAAGTTTATACTTTGCTCAGTAAAAATATCTACTTCTTGTAATGCTTTAACAATCAGTTCAAAATCTCTAGTAAATTTGCTAAAATACTTACTCCGTTCCTCCTTAAGATCTGATCTTTCATTAAGCTTTAAAACATCTATCATTTCCGTACCAAGTTCATCTATGTCTATACTCACAGCAATTTCACCTATATAATTTATGTAATCTTCTGGATCATCATCGATTGGATTGAACATAATACTATTAATTTTATTACCTTTTGCAAGATTACATCTTTTACAACTATAATGCAGATTACTATAATCAAAGCATAATTCCTTAAAAATTGATTTCGGTTTGAAATGTTCTATTTCAGCATAAGACACACTGCCTGGTTTACCCTCACAGTAGCAACAACAACCTCCATACATATGCTTTAGATTTTTCAATATTTCTTTTTTTAATGTAGTTTTAGAGAATTTATTCCAATCATGATTTAAATTTTGATCTATTATAAGCTGATTTTTCCACTCTTTATCCTTTTGAATTAGCTCTAAAGGTGCCTCATTTCTCTCAACTTTATGCATTGCCGTTCCTTCTGTTCTTATCATACTTATCAATATTATTTTCTATAGCTATTTCATTTTTGTTTTTATTAGTCTTTAGTTGATTAATAATGGCCTCTAATTTATTTGAATTTTCATCAAGATTTACTAAAGACAAAGCTGGATCCTCTGGATCAAGATATTTTTCTAATTCTTTTCTTAATAAGTTCATTTCTACTTGTTCTTTTGCATTAAGGTTAGAGTTATTAACATATAAAGCTTTAAATCTGTCTAATATCTTCTGTACTTCAGGGTTTCTTATACTCTCTAGTTGAAATACCGATAATAATAGCTGCTCTACTGTCCATCCATATGTTTCTTCAATATTTTCTTCAACCTTTACTCTACCATCTTCCTTGATCAGAACTCTAATTTCTTCCTTCTTACAAGAGGAGACAATATGTGGTGAATGCGTTGCAATTATTATTTGATTATTGTTACCAATATTTCTGTAGAAGTCTAGTATCTTTTGTTGCCATTCTGGGTGCAGACTCAACTCGGGCTCATCAATTAAAATAATCGAATTCTCAAGATTTAATTGTAATAAAGCCCCGCCCCTGAAGAATATTTGTTTTTCACCTGCGCTTAGTTGATCCGCAGAATGTACTTCACCATTTGACTTAACCTTAAAAACAGGCTCAAAATCTTTCACTCCAATAAATTCTTTTTCTTCAAAGAAAGAGTTATATAGTTTCCTGAATCTATCAATCCTAAATGGCTTGTCTCCAACACTCAAATCTTCTAAATCTTTATAATGCTCATTTATAATATACTGCTTTAGACTCAATTTATTGTTTTCATCTTGTCCAATTATTGTAGCAAACTCCTTAAAATCATTAGGTTTCATTGGCGCCTCAATCTTTTGGTTTTTGTAATTCACTTCTGCTTTTGAGTATACGATTGAAGAATGTATTCTTTTACTACTCATTATTTTAAGATTTGGTATACCAGTAAAATCAAATTCATTGTTACTACCCTTATTAACCTCAAAACTAAATATCTTGTTTCTTTTACCTTCCTGTTTTAAACCATTCAATTCTTTTATTTCATCCTCTGTAAACTTAATTTTTATTATTGATTTTGAAAAATCCTGTTCATCTTTAAAAAAAGTTTCATTTTCTATAAAGGTGTTATAAATTAATTCAAGTATTGAGGTTTTACCTGTACCATTTTCTCCAATAATAACACTTACATCTTCATTAAAATTTATTTCAAATTCTTTCAATGCCTTATATTTATTCACGTATAATGATTTTATCTTCATAATTTCACCTTCATCCCTATATTATTGTTAATATTAGTTGTCTCTACGCTCTTATTATATATTATTCAAACGCCAAAGCCCTAAATACCGCATCTTCAACGCTCTCACAAAATCAATCTATAACTTAGCAAATTAATATTATAAAACCGCTACATTTTCAAATATATTCACTTATCTTTATTCTTTTTTCTTATACTCTTAGTATATACCAAGTGTTGCCTTTCTTAAACAAATAAATTTTCGTCACCCTTTATTTAAAATTTCTGATTTATATGGTGTTACCTTATTTTTATATGATTTTATTAATTATAAATTCTACCAGATTCCTCGTAACTTGAGATTTATTTAAATGTTTTTGACTTCTTAAATAATCTGTTAATGTAAAAAAAACAGAATAAGTACCCTCCATATTAATCACACTCCATCTTATATTAAAATAAACATTTGTTGCTTATCTAAATTCCAAATCTCTAGCCTGTCTTAGGTCATTATCTATATTGTATATCTGCATAGTATTTTGATGCATTCTCCCTAACTCTAGATATATTTCTGCCAATGCCAACACAAGTATTAGCCTTATTTAACCTTAAAACTCTGCTCTAATCCCATTTGCCTAATTCTATCTAACCAATCATAAATCATTGCTTGATTATATAAAAGCTCTCCATTTTTGTCTTTAGCTTTTTCTAGTGAAATAGCCAGTAGCGCATACTCATTCTCTAGATAGGTTCCAAACACACCTTGATCATCCGTATTTATGGATACAAAAAGCTGTTCGCAATTATTGATTTTTTCTAAATCAGTGGTTAATCCTAAATTATAAAAATTAATAATTGGATGTTTATGATATTCTTTAAAACTGCCAATTAAATAATTAGAAGATGGATTAGTTTCAATACCTATTCCCTTATGTCCTATAATTCTCTGCATTTTCTTTTGAATCTGTTTAACTGCTTTAATATATGGCATCGTAACTTGAAAATCATATTGCTCTGCTCCTGCTTTTTTAATGTTAAAATTATAATGATAATTAGAATATAGGTAAGCACAACTCTTATTATTCCTTACAGAATCATTAATCAAATCATTTTTCTTACATCTATCCCAAAAACAAATTTCTATATCCTTATTATACTCTCCCTTGAAATATAGCTCTGGTTCATCTCCTCTGAGCTTCCACGCATTATAATATGTCATATGGTTATATACATAATTTTGAAGCTCATTTTTTTTGAAATTATTCTGATATATTTCTTGAAATATTGTATTGAATTGATCTTCTAGTTCATATATCAAGTTTTGACTATCGTTAATGCTAAATTCCCTTATCTTTGCTATTACCCAAGCGATATTATCCAAATAATCCTGCTTTGGCAATACAAGTCTATAATGTTTTGAGGCATACCATCCCTCTACGTCTACTCCTAAAGCAAGAGCATGTCCAATTCTATCTCCATGGTTTAATCCTAGAAAAGAAATAGCTTCATCTATTGCTCTAAGTCCATCTGCCAAATCCAGAAAATCTTCTCCTGCATGATAGGTTAATCTAAGCTGTGGCACCTCATATTACTGAAACAAGTGCTCGTATTCTGTACCATTAGTATGATTACTTAAAAATCTGAATGATTGTGCAAAAACTTCAGGACGACAGCCAATTTCATTAGAACAGGCATCTATACCTAAAATCCTCTTAACCACGGGACTTATTTTTTCTCTTAAAGACACAATATCCAATGACTGCTGATGGACTGTTCTTCTTAATTCATAATCCCTTGGTCTCATAGATATAACAATTTTATCACCTATGTCATCTTTTTTATTATAATCAGTCTTGTCTTTATTTTTAGGAAAATGAAGCACATAAAAATATTCTTTATCTTCCTTCTTTTCTTCTTCCTCAATCCCTATTAATCTATTAAATTCTTCTTCATTTTCCTTAGGGCTCTTCATTACTTTTTTAGGTTTACGACTATGTAGCGCACAGTTAGCCCCCACTTATTTTTTCATAAAAAAAAGTTAGGTACTAGATATACCTAACTTCCAACATTTATTTGATACATACTTTATTTGTTTTTATAGGTAATACTGCACTAAAATTCTTTGAAACTTGAATGTCTTTATTTTTGCTAACACTTTGTGTTTGTATTTTTAATTTTGCTAACAACTCATTACCCTTTTGATAAAATAATGCAGACATACACTCACCCTCTTTTATTATATTATATCATATTTCAATTAATTTGTGTTATTAATTCTCAAACTAAAATCACTTTCTAGATTTCTAAATAACCTATTCCAATCTCTTATATCATTAAGTAAACTTGATGATATTGAAATTAATGCAATATAATTTTCATCATATAATCTTATTGGAAAACTCATATACATCCTTCCATTTTTACTACTAATACCTAAATGTTTGAATATATAATTATCTTGAAATAAAATTGCTCCTAAAACACCTGTTCTTTTTGCAGAAATTAAAAAATGCTCTATATCTTCATTATCTAAAACATTTGAAAATGTTATTTCCTCTGCAATTAAATTTATCAGTAATATAAGTATTCTATAGTATGTATAATGATACTCCTCTATATTTTCAGTTTTATTTATTGAATTAAGTTCTCCTAACAAATATGTTAATAAATCTTGAGCTTCATTAAATAATTTACCCTCTAAACACTCTCTTTCAAAAATAGCCATATCTTCATTTAGAATTAATTTATGCCATAGTTCAATTATATTATTAATCCTATCGAAACATTCAACATCTATAGTATAATATGCTTGTAACAATCCATTTATATCTACATCTTCATATGCATACCCTTCTTCATAATTAAGTCTTATTCTCATAGTTTTATTATTAATCTTTGAAGAATATTTATATATTTGTGCAGCATCTACTCCAATATTGTTTTCAACAAAAGCTTTTAATATTTCATTAAATCTATTACTCTTATTAAACTTAGCAAATTCACCATACTTGTTTAAAATAATTCCTGAACTTTGATTTAATTGATTGTTTTTTTCTTTTACAGATTCTTTTAGCTGGAGTATCTCTTCATCTTTTCTTTTAATTTTTTCTTCATATACATTGTACCAAAATGCTAATATCACCCAAAATAATATCAATATTAATAATATTGTCTTATTATTAACAAAAATCCTTATATACCATGGTAAATTTGTACCTGTTGCTAATAATGTAAGAAATAAGCCTATTAACAAAGTTATTATTGGTGAGTATGGACTTAATAAAGCACTACCTATTTCTTTTAAAGTAAATTTTATCTTCATATTTATCCCCACAATATTTTTTAGTAACATTATACCATTTATTATATATAACCTCAATAATAAATTAATTCCTTTATATACGGTAATAATCAGTTTGATGGTCGTAGCAACAAAATTTGAAACTTCATTTCCAATTTCCGAAATACGGTAGGCATCTTTAGGATAAAGCTGACAATATCTGTTGCTCTTCAGATGCGAACATATATTGAGGTAAAAGACATCCCCCATTTGAACTAGGTAAATGGATTAGCTGTTGCCAAATTTAAATACAAGGAAATTATAAACATATATAACTGAACTCAAGGGTTGCATTGATGCAGCCCACTTGCTACTTTTACCTAATCGAAGATTTAGAAATGCATACTTCTATTTTATTAGATCCATTATGTTTATTCATAGTATTTACAAATGAAGCTAGCCCTTTTATAGCCAAAATTTCATCTTTTAGTCTTGGACTTATTGTGACTGAATCAATTACATTATTTACAAAACCTAATTCTATATACGGAACAACTATACCATTGCTTATTCTATGTCTCACAATATCTAACTGATCACAATTAATAATATTATACACCACTCTATATTCCTTTTCATATGAAAAAGATTTCTCCTTAAATAGCATCATACAATTTATGAATTCACTCAATATCCTAGATTTCATTTCTCTAATCATATTGAACCATATTTCTTCAGAATAACACTCCATATATTCTATTGATAAATCTACCCCTCTTAAAAGCTCTTTAACCTTATCTTTCTGCAATGTTCTATCATAAACGACAAAATCTGAGATACCACAAAACTGTCCGGTATCATTTTTCCTCGTTAAATATATCCTATCATTCGCAATAGTAGAGATATATATTTTTTCACCCCCTATTTCCCTAAAAAAATTATGATAATCAACCTCTAAATTATAACCTCTACCATTAGCATATATCTCCCATAGCGGTAATGAATCGCTCTCCTTCGTAAAACTAAGAATAAATGTATTCTCTAACTTCTTATCACCTTCCTTTTTTAACCAATTAATAAATAGTAAATCTAGATTACTAAACTCATTCTCTTCCAGTACTTCTTTCAAAATGTCATAGAAATAAATAAGTTCTTTTTCATCATTTAAGAAATCACTCTTTGTAAGCCGAAAATACTTGTTTTTAATAATATTGTACATTCCCTCTACCCCTGTATAATGATATAACTTATCTGGTCTATCAGGTAGGCTAATACATTTTGCATATATTTCAGCGATATCATTAACTAAAATTTCCTTCTTGCTCATTTGCATTCCCCCTAGTATACATTTAGATAGTTAACCTATCTCCTTTATCTAAATCAGTATATAATTTTCAATTGAGAACTAGCACCTAACTGTATCTTCTTGTTTTTTAAAAGGCATAAATTACATTTTAATAAATGTATTGTTTTCTCCATAATTGATATTAATAAATTCCTTTATCAATTCCTTTTGAATATGAGATAAATCTGCAGTATCACAAATCCACAAATGCATCGCTTTGCCAATCGCATAAGACATTTCTTTCAAAACATCTGCGCTAATATCTGTGCGTGAAACATTTGGAATAACATTTCGATTTGTAATATTAAATACGAATTCTTGTATTTCCAACCCCTCTACTATAAATGGAATCTTCAATTTGCATTTGGGAAGCAATACATCTCTTATAAATATATCTGATAATCCCACATTTTTATCAAAAAAACTTAATTGATAATAATATGATGAATGATTGTTATTTTTATAACATAAAAATTCATTCCCATTGATATCCACGATTAGTTGTTCTTTCAACTTAACTGATACTGCTACATCTTCAACGTGACCAAACTGATTAGAAAAATCGGTAGTTGTAAAATCCCCTAATATATAATCCGTATTTTCAAATATTTCGGTTCCGCTACAAGCAACTTCTGAAGCATCAAAAAATATACTCATATTGTTATAGTTATCCAATTTATCTAATGCATCACTATAATCATCCAGTACATCATATGCTTTTTGAAAGTCATTATAAACATCATCATCAATTATTGGCAATGTTATATATGAAATGACATTATCATTTATATATTTTGAGATATTCACCTCCTCTAAATCTTCTTCAGAACTAATATAGCAATCATCTGTTTTGCTTTCATCATATAGATAGGTCACTTCATTTGTAATTTCACTAAGTGTTTTTACAAATTTTATTTTTTTATATTTAACTTCCATGTAACCTGTGATACCATCTAAATACTTGTCCAATCGAATGGTGTTCTGTGTTTCAACCTTTAATGATACTAATTGACATTTATTTTCAATCATCTCACTTCCCTTAAATTCACTTATAAAGACTGGTATATCATTATCTATAAAATTACTACTTATAAAGTTTTTTATCATATCTGAATCATAAAAAACTTTGGAGAACTGGGTATAATCTAATATGATATCAGTCCCTTGGTTTCGTGTTTGTTCCATCTGAGTTAAACAAATATATTCGCTTTGCTTTTCCATATCTACTTGATTAACTTTATTCTCATTGAACCGCTTTGTGACAACAGCTACTTTTTCAGACATCATAAAACAAGATAAAAAACCAATGCCATATTTACCTATAGGTTCGTATTTATATCCCTTGAACTTATATTCATCAGATGAATAGTAGGAAACACCTACACTAAAAAAATATTTTTTTAATATTTCAAGCGACATTCCAATTCCATTGTCTGCTATTGTTACCTTATTTCTATCTCTGTCTAATTCGATTCTTATATAAGGTCTATATGGCTCTCTTCTAAACTGCTGTATATATTTAGCTTCTTCTCTCATCAACTTACAAGCATCAATTGAATTTTGTATCAATTCTCTTAATCCATATTTTTTATCTCCGTATATATTTTCACCCATTAATAAGTTTGTAACCGCACCATAGTCCAACGACAACTTGAAGTCAGAAAAATTAAAAGTTTTAGTCCGTATCCGATTATCAACTGTAGTCTTTATTTTCAATAAATATCTTAACTCTCTCATATTTTCAGATAATGAAGTCGCATTTTTAACTTCAGAATTTATATAATCAATATACTTTAATATTTTTCTATGAACCTCTGGCTCCTTGCTTTCGCCGTAAAACATAATAGTTTTCAAGCCTGTATTTTTATCCAGAACTATTTTATCGCTATTTTCAATAATGAAATGTTGTTTCCATTCAAGACTACTATACCCTTGAGGATTTAGTAGTTGATACAAATACGCAGGTGTTCTATTTTCATCTATATCTAATAAATCTGCAAGGCGTAAAATTAGCGCAATAAATTGTGTATTTAAATGGTATGTACCTTTTACATCATCAATTGTTAAATTAAGTTTTATCCAATCAAATTCCTCATTATGTGCCATACAAATATTAGCAACTTCTTCGGCAAAATAAATGTTGGTTTTTCCTGGAATACAAAAAAGTGATTTCAGTTCATTTTTTTCATCTAACATAAAGTTGAGTATATGCTCTTTTGAGTGCTTTCCATGTATAGGTCTAAAGATTTCTTGTAGGCTTAAACATTCATCATCATATTTATCATAAACACATTCATATTTATAGTCTGACAGTGTGAACATATTTACTTTTATAAGATCTATCTCGCTATCAGTTACAACCATGCCTATATCATGAAGAAGCCCACAATATATTAAAATTGTGATTTCCAAGTCAGACATATCGTTAACATTATCAATTAAATCAGTCATGTATTTTATTGTCATCTTTGAATGTTCTACTCCATGACTGGTGTAATTGGAGAAAACTTTATTAATGCTGGGCAATGTGTCCTCTGTATATGCAATCATTTTATTAATATTGTCGAAAAAAACGCTGTTTTTATCTTTAAGATATTTATAAACTTTTATATCATCCCATTTGAGTTTCATTTTAATCACCATTCCTGTTTTTTTATATAAATCTTACAATCTTTTATGTATCTTCTGGCAACGTTATTAAATAGTTGAAGTCGACTAATTTATTTGTAACAAGGAAAGCTGACTTACAGCTCATCCCTTTTAATATTCTGAAAGAACTCTTGTAGTTTCTTTTATTTAGTATTTATTCTCCACCATATCTACACCTAACCCACCTATAAATCCTCAATAAACCTATTAAAATTATCAATTTCCAAAAACTCAATCTTATTCCCAAGAGCTTCAAAATGCTTATGTCCACAAGCAATTTTACTTACTTCTCTTAAACGTAATTCTTCAGCTATAATATTTCCTTTTGTTTCGAGTACAAAGTATAATTTCTCTTCATCATTGTTTCCCACTAAAACTGCCCAATCTGGATTATAACTTCCAAGCGGAGTTTCAATTTTGAACCAGTCTGGTAATTTAGCATAAACTTTAATGCTATTATTACTTTCGAATTTCCTAGCAAATTCTTCTTCCACACCAGAATCATACACTACATATTCATAAACAGATTGTTACTACTCAGGCATTCCCTATATGGAATACCTGTGATAATATAAAACTATGGTCGTAGACCCCCGGTCTAAAAATAGGTATTATAAATTAAGGGGAGCCGAGAGGCATCCCCATAATATAAAA
>JBLHPD010000130.1:0-14207 GCA_047624165.1 Clostridium sp.
ATGAAATAGTTAATAATAAAAACGTATTTACACAGTATCCTTATACATTATTAAGAAATTTATTAGATACTCCACAATCTCCACAGCATCATCCAGAAGGGAATGCATGGGATCATACAATGTTAGTTGTAGATAATGCAGCACAAGAAAAAGGGTTAAGTGAAAATCCAAGAGCATTTATGTGGGGAGCGTTATTACACGATTTAGGGAAAGCACCTACTACAAAAGTTAGAAAAGGGAAAATAACATCTTATGATCATGACAAGGTTGGTGCAGAGCTTTGCAAAGAATTTCTTGAAGTATTTACGGATGATGGTGAATTTATTAAGCGCGTTACAGCTTTAGTTAGGTGGCATATGCAAACTCTATTTGTAGTAAAAGATTTACCTTTTGGAGATGTGAAAAGCATGGCTAATGAAATATCCATAAGTGAAATTGCATTGTTATCAAAGTGCGATAGGCTTGGTAGAGGTGAATTAAGTGAGAGTAAAATCAAAGAGGAGAAAGAAAATATTAAATCTTTTATACATAAGTGTGAAGAGTATTTATCAGCACCTAAGTAATCTATATGAATCAAAGTATATATTGTTACAAATGCATTCGCTTCGCTAAGTAATGCTACAATTTATTTTGTTATAGCTACTAAAAAACGCAAACTCGCTGTCGCTCAAACATGCATTTTTCTATACGTACCTATAACAAAATAAATTGTGAATTACTAAAGCTTGCTCAAATGCATTTTACACAATATATACTTTGATTAAATAAATATCAGATTTTATAAGCTACTTCTATAAGTGTGTGTCACATACTATAGCAAAGATAAAATTTCAGGTGGGGGATAACAATTGGTAATTGTTATCTGCCCAAGAGGGCTACAAAGAGTATAAATAGTATTATACAAATAGAAAACTCTTATAGAGTCATAAAACATATGGTATACTTAAAATATGAACAATTAAAAATATTTAGGTAGTATAAAAGAACTCACGGTGGATTGCGTGAGAATTTATGAAGTTGGAGATGATTATGGTGAGATATGAAGGAGCAGTATATAGACCACCTAGTGAGGCATATAGTCTTATAGTACAAGTTACTATTGGATGTTCACATAATGGGTGTACTTTTTGTGGAATGTACAAAGAAAAGAAGTTTAGAATACGTGATTTAAAGGATATTATGGAAGATCTAGAACAGGTTAAACTAACCAATGGCGTAGTTAAAAAGGTATTTTTAGCAGATGGAGATGCTTTAGTTCTTGAAACTAGTAAATTAAAATCAATTTTATTTAAAATAAGAGAATTATTTCCTGATTGCGAGCGAGTGGGGATTTATGCTACTCCAAATGATATTTTAAGAAAATCTTTAGATGAGCTTTATGAACTAAAGGAACTTGGTATTGGCATTGTTTATCTAGGTGTTGAATCTGGAAGTGATGAAATATTAAAAAGTATAAATAAGGGCGTAACTGCAGAGAAAATGATTATGGCAGGCAAAAAAGTAAAAGAAAGCGGGATAAAGTTGTCTACTACTTTGATTTCAGGTATAGGTGGCAATGAAAAAATAAGTGAAAATGCAATAGAATCTGCGAAACTTATAAGTGCTATAAATCCAGATTATGTAGGTTTTTTAACTTTAATGTTAGAGCCTGGAACCCCTATATATAAAGATATACAGAATGATATCTTTCATTTATTAACACCAGAAGAAATAATGTATGAACTAAGGGAGTTCATTTACAATGTAGAAGTTACTAACTGTATTTTCAGAAGTAATCATGCCTCAAATTATGTTGCACTTGCGGGTACATTACCACAAGATAAAAATAATTTATTAGAGGACATTGATCTTGCACTAAAAGGGAAACATAAATATAAGCAAGAGGAATATAGAAGGTTATAATCTGACCAAACTAGTATCGTAAAAGCTTGGTAAAACAAAAAAAGGGTGTGGGTATTATGAAGGAAAAAATTCTTAAGCTACTTAAGGATAGTGGAAATGATTTTGTGTCTGGTCAAAAGATTAGTGATGCTTTAGGTGTTAGCCGTGCTGCTATATGGAAATATATCAATATAATTAAAGAGGATGGCTACGAAATTGAAGCAATTTCAAGAAAGGGTTATAGAATACTTTCCGCGCCTGATATACTTACATTTGAAGAGGTTAAAAACTTTCTCAGTACAGAATATATAGGTAAAAATATTATTTACTATGATTCTATAGGGTCAACCAACTCTAAAGCTAAGGAACTAGCTGAAATTGGACAAGAACATGGTACAGTTATAATAAGTGAAGAACAAACAACAGGGCGTGGACGGCTAGGACGAAATTGGGTATCTCCTAAACATAAGGGCATATGGATTTCAATAATACTTAGACCAAACATAATAACAGAAAATATATCACAAATAACTTTACTTGGTGCAGCAGCTGTTCAAAAGGCTATTATGAAAATGGGAATTAAAACTAGTATTAAATGGCCTAATGACATAGTGCTTAATGGTAAAAAAGTATGTGGTATTTTAACAGAAATGAGTGGAGAAATAAATCATATTAATTATCTTATTATGGGAATTGGTATAAATGTAAACTTAGAAGAAGACGATATACCAATCGATTTGAAAGATGTTGCTACTTCACTTAAATTAGAGAGTGGTAAATATATGGACAGGAAGATTTTGCTTGCGAGTGTAATAAATAATTTTGAAGAGTTGTATAATGATTTTGTTCAAAATGGTGATATAAAAGAAACTATAGAGGTTTGTAGAAAAAACTCTATGCTTATAGGGAAAGAAATTAAACTAAATAATAGAGGGAAAGTAACAATGGCTAAAGCAATAGATATAGGTGATAAAGGAGAATTAGTTATAGAAAATGACAAAGGAGTCATAGAATATATTGTTTCTGGCGAAGTTTCTATTACAGGAATTTATGGACTTAATAATTAAAATAGACTATCATATTACCTAGATTCACGGTATAATGTGGTTAATAAGTTTGAAAGGAGAATGGTTATGGAAGAAAATAAAATTATAACAATGTTAGATGAAGATGGAGAAAAGGTTGATTTTGAATTAGTCGAAATCATTGAATTGGATGAAAATAAATACGCTTTATTAGCTCCTATAGGAGAAGAAGATGATGCCTTTGTTTATAAAATTGATAAGGTAGATGATAAAGAAGAATATATTGCAGTAGAAGATGAAGAAGAATTCGCTAGAGTATTAGAAGAATACGAATCAACTTTTTCTGAAGAATAATAGGGAAATAAACCGTTAAGGCTTATCGCCCAAAACCAATAAACCTTTAAGGTTTATTGGTTTTTTGTTATAAATACATTTAGTTAAGAAAAAATAGAAATAGGCACATTAAAACAGATTAGGATATAATATACTTGCATACACAATTGTAATTTATGTGATTAAATTTTTTGATAGGAGGTAAAATTTTGAATCTAGTAGAGATTAATATGGAAGCACTTATAGAAACAATTTCAAATGTTGATGACAATTTAGGAAAAAGCTTTCTAGACGTAATTACTGGTGAGGTTATATATATTCCCACAGAAGTAAGTTTAGCCTTGGAAAATGGAACTTTAAAAGAAAAGGTTTTTGATAATTGGTTAAAAGAATTTGCTCGCACTGCCATACTTATTAGTGAAGATGAGGCTAATAGATATTTGAGAACTCCTCTGATAGAGGAACAGTTCTATATAAGTGCAATGACGGATTATGTTAATGGTATAACTCGTAATTCTGATTTGAAATTAGAATTACAAAAGGCATTGAATAAGGATGAACCTATAAAAAGTTTTAAACATGTTCTAATGGATAAACAAAATGAAACAGATGGATGTGAAACCGAGGAATGGTATAAATATGAAGACAATTGTATAAAAGGATTTGTTTGTGAGTGGTTAAAGTCAAATGGTATTGAGCTAAAGTACTTAAATTAAAACAATTAAAGAAGAAACATGGTATATGTAATTTGCATATATCATATTTTAATTATAATAGAATATGATAAATTTATTTGGGGGTATATACATGTCAGTATATGAAGTAGCAATAAGACTTGCGCTTGCAGTTGCAGTTGGTGGCTTAATTGGGTATGAGAGAGAGCATAAAAATCGGCCAGCTGGTTTTAGAACACATATTCTAGTATGTTTAGGTGCGGCTATTACCTCAATGATACAATTATATTCAATTCAAGAAATGACCAATATGATACTGTGGCATCCAGAACTCCAAACTGCAATGAAAGTAGATATTGGGAGACTTGGGGCGCAAGTTATAACAGGAGTGGGATTTTTAGGAGCAGGCACTATTATTCATGAGAAGGGGTCAATAAAAGGGCTTACTACTGCAGCAAGTATATGGACAGTGGCATGCATTGGGCTTGCGGTTGGTCTAGGTTATTACACTTTAACTATATTATCAACTATAGTTGTTTTTATAGTATTAGTATATCTTAAAACTTTTGAAACTAAGCTTTTTAAAAACACTAACATTCTTAAAATAGAAATTCAATATGGTAACAAGAAAAACATGGTAGAAAAATTAGAAGAGTACTTTGATGGTATGAGTATTAAAGTTAAAAATATAGAATTTTCAATTGAGGATGACGATGAAGAAGAAAATTTAGAATATAGCACAACAATGTATACAATTTTAGCACCTAGACATATTAAAAGTAGTGGGATTGTGCAAAAATTATGTACTTTTGAAGAAATTCACAAAGTAACTATATTATGATGAAAAAATAAGGATTAGAAATTTAGTTATTTATATACTGTATATATTAGAAATACCTCAATTATTAATATAAAAATTAGCGTATAAAGTAGTTTTTCAAATTTACTCATAATTATCACCCCATTATATTGTATGTCAAAGGGGGTGATAAAATAATTAAAAGCAAAGAAAATTATTAGCACAAATCTACAAAAGAAAAGAGAGCACTTATTAATAAGTGCTCTCTTTTCGCTTTATTTTCATGCCACTTAAATCTATCTTCTAGATTTAGCAACCTCAATATTTACTTTTCTACTATTTAACTTCTTACCTGAGCTGTTGCTTAGGATAGCATCAACTAAGTTTCCAGGTACATCTAAAAAGGAAAATTTATCTAAAATATCGATACGGCCAAGCTCATTTTTATTAATATTAGCAGTCTCACATAGGAAAGATATGATATCTTTAGTCATAACTTCATCCATTCTTCCTATAGAAAGGAATAGTCTAACATTATCAGATGTTGTTGTTACAGTATCATCTGCATAGTTGTAGTTAACTTCTTTATCAAAAATAATTTTTATTAGAGAAGCAGCTACATCTTCATCACCAAATTCTTTTATAAGCTTTTGACCTAGCGGAAGAAAATTTTCATATAAGTTTTCTTCTAAAACTAATTTTATAGAATCTAAAATAGTTTCAGATTTTGCTGCAAAAACATCAGGTATGCTAGGAACAGCTTTTTTAGTAATTACACTTTTAGTATCACGTTCAATCTGTCTTATAGCAGAGGCTTCTCGTCTTGTAATAAGATTATAAGCTGTACCTTCTTTACCAGCTCTACCAGTTCTTCCAATTCTATGAATATAAGATTCACTATCTTGTGGTAAATCATAGTTTATTACATGAGTAACATCCTCAACGTCAATTCCTCTTGCAGCTACATCAGTTGCAATTAAGAAATTCAAATTACCATCTTTGAATTTTTTTAAAGTGCTCATTCTCTGACTCTGTTTCATATCTCCGTGCATACCTTCTACGGTATAACCTCTTGGTTGTAATGCATCTACTAATTCATCTACACCTTTTTTAGTTTTACAGAATAATATACAAGTCTTAGGAGCATCAACATCAAGTATTCTACAAAGTGATTCAAATTTATTTTTTGAATTTACTTCATAATAATATTGTTTAGTTTTAGAAACAGTTAAAGATTTTTTTTCTATTGCAATAATCTTTGTTTCAGGATGCATATATTTTTTTGACAATATTTTAATAGCTCTTGGCATAGTAGCTGAGAAAAGTAAAGTCTGTCTATCTTCGCTTAAATTACTAATAATACTTTCAATATCTTCAATAAAGCCCATGTTTAACATTTCGTCAGCTTCATCTAAAACAAGAAACTTAGCATTGGCGAGTTTTAAAGTGCCTTTTCTAATATGGTCTAGTAATCTTCCTGGAGTTCCAACTACAATATCTACGCCTCTTTTTAGAGCTGATATTTGTCTATCGATAGATTGGCCACCATATATTGGTAATATCTTAATTCTTTCATGTTTTGCAATACGGGAAAGTTCTTCTGCAACTTGAACAGCAAGTTCTCTTGTTGGAGACATTATTATTGCTTGAATTTTTCCATTTGATTTTTCCATTCTGCTTAAAATAGGTGCACCAAAGGCTAATGTTTTACCAGTTCCTGTTTGAGCCTGACCTATAATATCAAAGCCTTGTAATACAACTGGAATAGCTTTTTCTTGGATGTCAGACGGATGTTCAAATTTCAAATCTTGTATAGCGTGCAGTACTGACTCGTTTAGTCCTAGTTCTTCAAATTTAAGCTTGGTAGTGGTAGTTTTATTCATTAAAATTCCTCTTTCTTTTCATAAAGTATCAAATACATCTCATATTACAGTATATACAGAATAATAAATATTAAACTAAAAAAGCAAATTAAAATTGCTTTTTTACAATTATTTTAAAAAATTCCTCAAAATTGAGTTCTTCTCAATAACATAAATAAGAGGTAATCCAATTCCATAACAGCAGACAAATTCTCCCCATGCAACTTGTAGCATACAAAGTAAAAGGGGCATGTCTTTAAAATATAAAAGCTTTAACAGTATGCCTATAATAATGGCATTAACTACTACCGCCGGTAATGGAGCAAGTATTCTTTTGAATTTCAGTTTGCTTTTACCAATATAGTAAGTTGAAATCGCGGCTATAAATGTTGCAAGGGAACCGAAAATCATATCCATAATACCTAGTGGACTTATGATATTAGAAACTATACAACCAATTACCAGCCCTGGAATAGAAAAGGATGCAAAGTAAGGTAGGATAGTAAGTCCTTCAGCAATACGATATTGAATAACTCCAAAGCTAAGAAACGATAAGCTCAGAGTCAAAGCTGCGTAAATAGCAGCTACCATTGCTGCAAAAACAATTCTTCTTATTTTTACAGACATGGTTCCTTCATTTAATTTAATATTCATTTTTATGCCTCCGTAGTTTTATTTTAAGACAGGATGGTTACGAACTGTCTATACGTATTCGACCGAACCTCAATTATAGTGTATATTTCTGCATTGGTCAACATATTTTTATTATTACATGTCAAATTTTGCGGATTGTAATATAAAATGAAATTTTCAAGAAAAATAGAATGTTAGGCTGTAATGGTTAAAAGTATGGTATAGTTAAACTATATATACTTTTTATTTTTGAATGCTCGTCAATCATTTGAAATTATCTGATGTACGGTAAGAATTTAAAAAAGGTATGAAATATTGTGTAAGTGATGATTAATAACACAGTTATGTTTAAAGGAGAATATTATGAGTAAAGAAATTTTTAATACGAAACAAACGCAGTTAAGTAATGGGATTAAACTTATTACTATTAAAAAAGATAGTCAAATTGCCGCAGTTCATGCTGCAATTAATATAGGTTCGCTTTTTGAAGAAAAAAATGAAAAGGGAATAGCACATTTTATAGAGCACATGCTTTTCAAAGGGACAGATAGTAGAACTAATGAAGAGTTAAACAGTAATTTAGAAAATTTAGGTGGAGAATATAATGCATATACGGATTTTAATTGTACAGTATATAGCGCTACAATTTTAAGTGAAGAATTAGAGAATGGAGTGGAACTACTTGGTGACATGCTTTTAAATTCAACCTTTCCAATTGATGAAATTGAAAAGGAAAGGGGAGTAATACTCGCTGAAATTAGAACGATCAATGATGACATTGAGGACTTAAGCTTTAAGAGGGTTAATGAAATTGCGTTTAAATATAGTCCACTTAGGGAAGATACTATAGGTAATGAAAACGTAATAAAAAAGGTTACAAGAAAGCAACTTGTTGATTTTTATAATAAATATTACTTGCCAAATAATTCTTTTGTATCTATTGTATCTCCATTTGAACATGAGGACATAATAAATATGGTGAATAAATATTTTGGTAACTGGGCTAAGAAAAATTTTGAGAAGAAAAAAATAATATCTGAACATCACCAATTTGTAAAAACAATTTCGTATAAAAGAGAAATTGAGCAAAGTACCATACTTTATTTATATACCTTCAATGGACTATCTAAAGATGAGGAATTAGCTCTTAGGATACTAAACTATAAATTGGGGGAAAGCTCTAATTCTATATTATTTAGAGAACTTAGGGAAGAGAGAGGATTGTCTTATGATGTTTACACTCATTTAGATACCTCTAATAACGTTAAAACACTATATATTTACACATCAGTGGCAGAGGTAAATGTACATGAGGCCATAGAAGTTATTGATACTGCTATAGTGGATATTAAAAGTGAAAAAATAATTTTTGATGATAGCACAATAGCTTTAATGAGAAAAATATTAAAAACTGCTATAGCATCAACCCTAGAGGATTCTACGGATCTTGGTAATTATGTAATTCATCAGGCTATGGACGATGAAGATATATATCAGTTTACTGAAGATATGAAAAATATGGGGAATGTTAAGAGTGAAGACTTATATAATGTTTCTAGAAAAGTATTACAAAAGCCATCAATTCACATATTTTTACCAGAAAAGAGAGGTTAGTATTGAGTGCTATTATAACAAGAATAGAAGTGCAAAAGAAAAATAAGAATAGAGTTAACATTTACATGAATGATGAATTCGCTTTCGCTTGCGATGCGCAACTTGTATACATTCATAATATTACAAAAGGTAGAACCATGGAGAAAGAGAATTTAGAAGATATAGTTAATGAAGATAATTATATAAAAGGGAAAAACGCTGCACTTCACTTTTTAGAAAGAAGCTTTAAGTCTGCGAAACAAGTAGTGGATAAGTTAACGTTCAAAGAATTTGATGTTAAAACTATAGATAGAGTAATGGAGTTTTTAAAGCAGTATGATTTCGTTAATGATGAGCGGTTTGTGGAATTATTTATAAAAGAAAAAATAAAATGTAATGGAAAAAATAAAATTAAGTTTGCACTACTAAAAAAGTTTCTTCCAAAAGAACTTATTAAAGAAGGACTTGATAAAATAACTTCTGAGGAGCAAATGGAAATAGCTTTGAAACTTGGTGAAAAAAAAATCGTGACATTATCTAAGAGCGAAAAGGATACAAAAAAGCTTTATAAAAAAACGTCAGACTATTTAGCTCGTAGTGGTTATGATTACGAAATAATCAAAGAGGTTTTGGCTAAAGTTACTCAAAAGGACGACAGTGATGAGTATGAAGAAGGGGAAATACCGGAAGATACTTATGAAAAAGATTATGATAAATTGTGCGAGTTAGCTAGTAAAAGATATAACATATTAATTAAGTCTGAGCACACGAAAATAAAGCTATATAAAAAGCTAGGAGACTACCTTTTAAGGCGAGGCTTTAAGTGGGAGCAAATTAAAAAAGTGTTAAGAGATTTAATTAATGGAATAGATGATGTTTAGGATGGTAATAAGGAGCATTCGAGTAAATATCCGTCGCATCTTTGACTTGTTATTTATTTTCATGACCCTAATGAAAGCAGGTGATATAATTGTTTAGTCAACCATTAAGTTTAATTTTACTACTAGTATTTGTATACCCTGTAATTAGTGGATTTATATCTAAATTTTCATCGCAGCATTTAAAAGGAGCTATTGAGGGAGTTTTCCAAAGTATTTCTTTTTTAATTTCATTATGTTTAGGTATTTATTTTGCTAAAAAAGTTTTTATTCAACATGATGTAGGTATGTATGAAAAAATATATAATAATATTCCTTTAAAGGCTATAGAGTTTATTAATGATAAACCATTAGTAATTTATGTGTTAATTATGCCAATAGTGGTACTAATAATTTATAGCGCCATAAATTTTGTATTTAATATTATTAGCCGCATTACTGTTTATCCTTTATTCGATAGTATAGAGCATAACTTAAAGAAAAAAAGTGATTTTTTTAATAGAGTTGTAGGTGCAATATTTCAAGTGCCTAAAGCGATATGCTATGTAATTGTTATTACTTTCATATTGAATTTTATGTCATTTCTTAAGATAACTGATGCATACAATAAATATTTGGAAGAATCACAGATATATACTTATATATCCAAAGAAGTAGTTATTCCATTGACTAATTCAACGCTTGCAAAAAAGCTTCCTAATATTGTTAATAATTCTTTCAAAATTGTTGTCAAACAAGCAACTACTTCGGAAGTTAATTCACAAAACAATCAAAAAGTTATAACTTATTATAATGGAATTACGCTTGAGCAAGGAGTTAAATCTAATGATGAGATTAATAAGTTTGCAGTTAAACTAGTACAGGGTAAAAATGGAACAAGAGAAAAAGCCAGTGATCTTTATAAATGGGTAGGTAGAAAAATAGTTTATAATGACGAAAAAGCAAATAGAATATTGAACAATGATTTAAGAGTAGAATCTGGGGCCATCCCAACTTATAACTCGAAAAGTGGGATATGTTTTGATTATGCATGCCTACTTGCAGCTATGTGCAGGGCTAATGATATAAAGGTAAGGATTATAACTGGTCAAGGATTCAATGGAAATAATTGGGTTAATCATGCTTGGAATCAAGTATATATAGAGGAAGAAAAGACATGGATTAATGTAGATTCTACATTTTTAATTGGTGGAGATTATTTTGATAGTGAAAGATTTGTTATTGACCATAAGGGAGATAATATAGCCGGAGAATGGTAAAATTACAGTATTAAAGATGATGATCAGCTTTAGAGAAGATGATTACTATAGAATAGCTCCCTAATTTTTAGGGAGCTATTCTATAGCTTTTTAATAATAGATTAATGGCTTTTTCGCAATCTTCATCATCGTTATTTAATGTCCAAGCAGTATTGAAGTAATACAGGGCTTTGGGTTTATTAAGGGATATAGCATAGCAATAAGCTAAGTTGAAAAAGTATTTGCTTTCTGGGCGCAGGTTTATAGCATCATGAAGTAGAGGTATTGCCTTTTCATATTTCTTTAAGTGAATAAAACATACTGCAGTATTATAAAGTGCACCTGCCTCATTGTCTTTCATTTCTGCAGCTTTTTTATATAGAGCAATTGCTCTATTATAGTCCTTGGTATTGTATATGTCGTTAGCCTTTTGAAAGTAGTCCATTATTCCCCTTTCTGTTTCGCAATTTTATAGAGAGTATTCTTTATAGATACTGTCCAAGGATTTTAAATTATATTCACTTAAAATGAAATTCTATCTATTCTCATCTACCACCTGACCACTTTTCTTTCAATAAACGCAACCATCTCATACATGAGGTAAGCTAAGATAGAAAGTATTACTATACTCATCATTACCATATCTAGCTGGGAAATTTGACCGCCAAAGATTATAAGGAACCCGAGGCCGCTTTTTGCTACTAAGAACTCACCCATTATCACTCCCACCCATGAGAGCCCAACATTGATTTTAAGTGCTGATATGAGAGCCCCAATTGATGCAGGAATAATTAGATTGACTAGTATTTGGAGTTTAGAAGCTCCGAAAGTTTGTAAAAGTTTAATTTTATCTTCGTCAACTTCTCTAAAGCCGCTTAGTATGCTTATTATAGTTACAACTACTGATATCAAAAGAGCGATTACTATTATTGCCGTTACTCCGTTGCCTACCCAAAATATAATAATAGGTGCAAGCGCTACTTTAGGTAGTGCATTTAATACTATTAAATAAGGATCCAAAACTTTTGAAATAAAATTAGACCACCATAATAGTATTGCGATGAGGGCACCTAAGATAGTCCCGAATATAAAACCTATTATTGTTTCAAAACAAGTTATCAATATATGGGATAGCAAGGTACCTTCAGCATATATTTGCATGAATGATTTAAACATTCTTGAGGGAGTGCTTGTTAAAAAGGGATCAATCCATTTAAGTCTACCAGCTATTTCCCACAGGCTAAAAAAAACAATTAATATTACTATTCTTGTAAAAATAATAGTATATTTCTCTTTTTTTAAATTTTTTATATAATTGTTGTGTTCATTACTTTGAATTAGCATTACTATTCAACTCCTTCCAAATTTCGTTGAAATAAATCCTAAAATTTGGAGCTTCTCTACGTTTTAGAGGACAAGGAAAATTTTCTTCAAATTTAAGGGCCATGATTTTAATAAGTACAGCAGGGCGATTTGAAAGAATAACAATCTCATCTGACATAGAAATGGCTTCTGCTATGTCACACAAAGAACAACTAAAAAAGACTACCATAAATAAGTAGCCTATCCCAGCAGTTCTATCAATAATTGTTTGCCATTCCATGTTATTTCCTTTATCACACCATTTAACAATTTCTTTTTTTCATCAAAATCTAGATCTTCGACATTGTTAATAAACATTTTTAAATTTTGTGAATATAAATCATAATTCATTTTATTAATTAAACTACTTTCTTTTATTTGTTCTAATTCACTTAATCGTATTTTTAACGGCTTGATATTTCCATCTAGAATTTCTATTTGCTTTATTATATATTTGTTAGCACTACTATTCTCATTTTCCATTAGGCTTGTAGTTAATTTGTTAATTTGTATTTCTTTTTTTGAAATCTCCTTTATTATGTTGTCTTTTTCTTTGACTATATTTTTTGTATCTAGCTTATCCCTTTTTTTATATTTTAATTTTGAGGCTTCTTCATTTAAAGCAGCATTTTTTAAAGATTCAAAAACAAACTTTTCTGCATCCTTACCATTTAAATTTGCCATGCTACATTGCTGTCCTTTACTATCATTTTTAAGCCTACATTTATAATAATAGTGTTTTAGTTCACCATTAGAATATTTCCCTGTAATCCTCATCCTAGATCCACAATTACTACACTTTAAAAGGGTAGATAGCAATGCAACTCTTCCAGTATTCGTTCGAGGGCTTCTATCAAAATTCCTCAATAAAATATTCTGAACTTGTACCCAATTTGAGCTTGGTATAAATCCCTCATGCTCGCCCAGCGCAATTATCCATTTATCCATTTCTTTTGCTTTTTTAGTTTTACCATCATTCTTATTATAGCTTATAACAGCCTTCGTTCCATCAAATTCACTTTTATCGTTTACTACTACCATATTATTGCTAACACAGTAATCGTAGAGCAATTCATCACCTATGCAGTATACTGGATTAGATATAAGTTTTCTAATAGTACTCATATCATATTTATTGCCATATTTAGTTTTAGTAAATGAATTTAGTAAAAATGATTCAACTCTATTAAGACTTTCAAATTCTAAATATTTTTCGTAAATCAATTTTACTAGTTCTTGTTCCTCCAGCACTGGGTCCAGAACATATAAACTTCTTTCTTTACCGCTTGCGACAGAGGTTATTTTTTTACTTTTAAAACCAGTTGGAGTTTTACCTCCTAACCATCGACCAGTTTTCGCGAGCTCCATCATATTATCTCTTATACGTTCCGCTATAGTTTCACGCTCAAGCTGTGCGAATACACTTGCAATGTATATCATAGCCTTGCCCATTGGTGTTGATGTATCAAATTGCTCACGTATACTTACAAATATAATATTATTTTTTTCTAAAGTTTCAAGTACGTTTGAAAAATCGGCTACATTTCTACTGATCCTATCTAGCCTATAACAGACTAAAGCATCAATATTTTTCTTTTTAATATCATTTAGTAATATTTTATATTGAGGTCTATCTATATTGCCACCACTAAACCCTTCATCTTCATATAGTAGTATTTCAAAATTGTTAAAGTGACTACTAATATATTCTTTACAAAGATGAACTTGATTATCCATAGATTCACCTTTTCCAGTAAACTTAGATTTTCTTGAGTAAATTGCTATTTTCATAATTACACCTACTAATTTAAATTTTTTTGTATAAACTACAATTTCTCTTTAATTTTAGTTTATAAGCATATGAAACTCAATGTAAATATTTCTGCATTTTGTCAATATAGGTATTAATTTTTCAATTCATACCTATAT
>JBLHPD010000131.1:0-14130 GCA_047624165.1 Clostridium sp.
CCATATCCACTTCATCTACATCTTTAGCTAACCATTGGTATGCTCCTGCAGGACTTTTAACTAATTCCCACTCATATTTAAATAATGTTTTTAAGTAACCCATTGTCCACTTAGTAGGCTCTGCTTTCCATGCACCTTCAAGCCCACTACTTATGGTATCTGTGCCCTTACCAGTTTTATAGCTGTTTTGCCACCCTAGCCCCTGCTGCTGAATAGGTGCAGCTTCTGGCTCTGGTCCAACATATGAAGGTGATGCAGCACCATGACATTTACCAAAAGTATGTCCACCTGCTACAAGAGCAACCGTTTCCTCATCATTCATTGCCATACGAGCGAATGTTTCCCTTACATCATTGGCTGATGCCTTAGGGTCAGGGATTCCATTGGGTCCCTCTGGGTTTACATAAATTAAGCCCATTTGTACAGCAGCAAGAGGATTTTCAAGTTCTTTATCATCTTTATTACGCTCATCCCCAAGCCATTCTTTTTCACTACCCCAGTAAATATCCTGTGGTTCCCAAAAATCCACTCTGCCACCACCAAAACCAATTGTCTTGAGTCCCATAGATTCTAATGCGCAGTTACCTGTAAGTATCATAAGGTCAGCCCAAGATATTTTATTCCCATATTTCTTTTTAATTGGCCAAAGTAAACGGCGTGCTTTATCTAAATTTATATTATCTGGCCAACTATTAAGTGGTGGAAAACGTTGTAATCCTTGCCCTCCACCTCCTCTACCATCACCAACTCTATAAGTTCCTGCGCTATGCCAAGCCATACGAATAAAGAATGGTCCATAGTGACCATAATCAGCAGGCCACCACTGCTTAGAATCTGTCATCAACTTATATAAATCATTCTTTAGTTCATAATAATCTAATTTTTTAAATTCCTGAGCATAGTTAAAACCTTTAGACATAGGACTACTTAGTTCTGAGTTTTGACGAAGAACATTAAGCTTAAGCTGCTTTGGCCACCAATACTCATTAGTTGTTCCCCCACCTGCTACAGCACTACTTGTTCTTCCTGTCATTGGACATTTACCTTCTAACATAACACTATCCCCCTTACCTTTCTTATTTACCTGCCTACACACCTACTTAATTTATATATACATAAAGGTAATGTAGCCTTCCTCATATAAATACTATTACTGTAAATTATATAAATATATAACTAGTACTATGAGTAAATTGATAAATAATATTGGGTAAGTTTTGTTAAATAACTTTTCTTTAAAATCCGTTAATCTAATTTACCTTTATATATACAACTTCAGTTGTAATATCCTCAATCGCATCTAAAGTTGCAAACTTGTAAAATTGATCTTATTTAAATTTCTCTTCCTGTAAATTATTTTTCCAGTGACCTTCATATTTGCTACTATTTTTATAATTAAAAACACGAAAAATACCATTGTATTCAATATTAAATACTCCTTTTTTATAAATTGTATAGAAGAAAGGTTATTTTAATGGCTTTCAGTTTAAGATGGTAGCAAATTTAAGTCTTATATTGGCTTAATTACTATATTGGAGCATATATTTAACTATCAATTCATCAAGTTCCTGACTTGCTTTTAATATATTATTGTATTCTTCATTTTCAATTGTTAAATGTAGTTTATTTCTTAATTTTTCAATTTGATTTTTAATTTTCCAATTATCTAATAAATATATTTCTTCTGTCTTCCAATTCATTAAAATCAACACCTTTCAAATTAAATTTAAAATATATTAAACTTTATTTGAAAATTAACTATTTTATATATTAATAGGATTGTTGTTTTTAGCAAAAAAACTTTAACTCGGCAACTGGCTACCACTCAAAAGTAAGTCCCTTCAGCTTACCTTTCGGTAAGTTTACTATTGGTCATAAATTTTTTATAATAAAATTAATATAATATAAATATATACCTTTTTTGAATATAATTCCATGTATATAGTGTTACATTTACGTTAATTAACACTATAAATACTATCAAACTGCCATTGATAATAAATACCAAAAACCCATTCTACATAATAGATAGTATGAAAAAGAAAGCTTCACAAAAATTGAATGATTTATATCTATAATGGGGGTAAAATAGACCTCTTTTTTTTATGTATAAAAATCTATAAGGTGCAAATCGCGGGTCAAACCTCTATTTTATGGCAAAGCTAAAGCCTTACAAACTTAGTGTTTGTAAGGCTTTAGTGGTGCGTCGGACAGGAGTCGAACCTGCGACCAACTGGTTCGTAGCCAGCTACTCTATCCAACTGAGCTACCAACGCATAAACTTCATTTATTATATTAACATATTATACATTAAGAGTAAAGTCTTATTTATAAGCTATTATCTATAAATTCGTCTCTAAGAATTCCCATAATAATTATATCCTTGTAAATTCCATAGGAAAAACAAGTCTTTCTCTTCTTTCCTTCTTCTACAAATCCACATTTTTTATAACACTGGATTGCTCTTGTATTAAAATCTAGTACTTCGAGTTCTACCCTTTGTGCCGCCATATCCATAAACAAATATTTTAACAAAACCTTTATAGAATCTTGACCATATCCCCTATTCCAAAAATTATAACCTATAGTTATACCTAATACATATACATTCTTAAATCCATTAATTTCTTTATAAGTTATATATCCTACAACTACTCCTTTTTCATTTACAATACTAAGGTATTTCTTATCAATATTAACGAATTTATTAAAATTATTTAATAAATCCTCTTTAGATGGAGGTAATATAAAACTACCGTCAAGTTTTCTAACCTTTTCATCACTCCAAATATCATAAAATATATTTAGATCTCTTCTCTCAACGCATCTCAATAATACTTTATTGCCTTTTAGCATATTGACTCCTTTTTTTTAATATTCTAATATATATATTATACCTTTTATTAATATTTAATTCAATAAGCCAACAATTTATAATTGCATTTATAAATTTCAATTTCCTTAACTAATTTCAAAGGATAAAATAAAAAAACATCTAACAAATGTTAGATGTTCTGGCGGAGAAAGAGGGATTTGAACCCTCGCACCAGTTTCCCAGTCTATACCCTTAGCAGGGGCACCTCTTTAGCCACTTGAGTATTTCTCCATGGCTTATTTTTTGTTTCATTATAAATAAAAATGGCGGAGGAAGTGGGATTCGAACCCACGGAACGCTTTCACGTTCGTCGGTTTTCAAGACCGGTGCCTTAAACCAACTCGACCATCCCTCCGTGTCCTAACGACAAGGTTTATTATATCAGCATGTTAATATCATGTCAATAGTTTTATTTTTACTTAGGTAAAATATCATAAAAAAAACATCTAACAAATGTTAGATGTTTTTGGCGGAGAAAGAGGGATTTGAACCCTCGCACCAGTTTCCCAGTCTATACCCTTAGCAGGGGCACCTCTTTAGCCACTTGAGTATTTCTCCATGGCATTATTTTTGTGTCCTTATAAAAAAAAATGGCGGAGGAAGTGGGATTCGAACCCACGGAACGCTTTCACGTTCGTCGGTTTTCAAGACCGGTGCCTTAAACCAACTCGACCATCCCTCCGTATTCTTTCGACAAGCATTATTATATCAGCATAAATATTCTCTGTCAACCTATTTATAGGTTTATCTCTATTATTGTTTTTATAAGTTTACATAATAAGTTTTAATATAAATTTTAATATAAGTAAGCAACCTAAATCTAAATATTTAAGTTGCTTATTTGCCCTCATTATGTTATTGATTATTAACTCAGTTACTTAGGGGGATAAAAATAAATAACAAGTCAAAGATGCGAAATAGACTAGTATATTGACTTGTTATTTACTTGAATGTACCTTGTTTTGAAATTACTGTTTTTCCTCCCATATACTTCACTAAAACCTCTGGAATAGTTACTGCTCCATCTTCATTTTGGTAATTTTCAAGTACTGCCGCGAGTGCCCTTCCTACAGCAACTCCTGAACCATTTAGTGTATGAATATACTTAGGCTTATCGTTTTTACCCTCTTTGTATCTAATATTTGCACGCCTTGCTTGGAAGTCCTCAAAATTACTACAGCTTGATATTTCTACATACTTATTATAACTAGGCATCCAAACCTCAATATCATATTTAAATGTTGCTGTAAATCCTAAATCACCTTTACATATCTTAACTACTCTGTAGGGTAGCTTAAGTCCTTGTAATACTGACTCTGCATCTACAACTAATTTTTCAAGTTCTACATAAGATTCCTCAGGCTTTGTGAATTTAAGAAGTTCTACCTTATTAAACTGATGCTGCCTTATAAGTCCTCTCGTATCCCTTCCTGCTGAACCTGCTTCTTGTCTAAAACAAGCACTATATGCAACATGCTTTATCGGTAGTTCTTGACCATTTAATATCTCATCTCTATAAATGTTTGTAACCGGTACTTCTGCTGTAGGTATCAAGAAATAGTCTGTATTAGCCACTTTAAACGCATCTTCTTCGAATTTAGGTAATTGACCCGTGCCAATCATACTTTGTCTATTAACTATGTATGGAGGCAATATTTCTGTATATCCATTTGTGTCCACATGAAGATCTAAAAAGTAACTTATTAATGCCCTTTCAAGTCTTGCTCCTAGGCCCTTATACACTGTAAATCTTGACCCTGTAATCTTTCCTCCTCTTTCAAAATCTAAAATATTGTTATTTACTCCTAAATCCCAATGAGCTTTAATTTCAAAATTGAACTTAGTCGGCTCTTCCCATTTTCTTACTTCAACATTGTCTTCATCTGTATCTCCTGACGGTACATTTTTGTTCGGTATGTTAGGAATTCTTAGCATAATATATTTGATTTTTTCATCCACTTCAGATAGGTGAGCATCGAAGCTTTTGATTTTATCTGAAATCTTTTTCATTTCCACCATAATTTCTTCTACATTTTCTCCATTTTGCTTAAGTTTTGGTATAAGTGCAGATTGAGTATTTCTTTTGTTCTTTAATTCCTCAACCTCCATTAACATATCGCGTCTTCTCTTATCAAGATCTTCAACCTCATCAATTATTGATACATCAAAATTTTCACCTCTATCTACCAATAATTCTTTTATCTCTTTTGGATTATTTCTTATTCTTTTTATATCTAACATAACTATCCCTCCTTAAATGTATTATCTTTTGTATAATCTTATGAAGCTTTAATTAAGATACCTCAGGTGGTTTTTTTTATATAAAAAAGAGTCTCCATCCCATGAAAAAGGTACGAAAGACTCCGCGTTACCACCCTAGTTGATTAAACGCAAATGTTTAATTCTCTTAAACAAATATAACGGTAATACCGTACTGATATTCACAGTCCCTAACTATTTGTAGCAATATTTTTTGTGCAAATGATATCAACCCCGGTATTAAGTATATTCTTACATACTACATCCCCTATTTTTATAGGTGGACCTACGTGTATTCTGCTTAATGCTTTTGAGCATTCAATCCATAACCCCTTATTAATAGGTTTATTACTTTTTACCGGAACTACATTACATAAATTAGAGCCTTTTATCCTAACTAATGTTGTTAACGTTGCTTTATTTTCATTAGAACTACCAGCAGTTTCTTCTATCAAATAAACTCATCTCCTACATACTATCAAATTCTTTTATTCTACATATCACAATATTAGAATTTTTTGAGTCCTTAACTATCTCTGTCATTTTTTTATTTGTTTCTCTTGCTAAAATAGAAACAATTTTGTCTAAACAATTTGATCCTTGGCAATTACCAAATGCAGCACCTGTTCTTCTTTTTACTCCTTCTACTGTTCGTGCGCCTAAAGGCCGCCTTATGGCATCAACTATCTCTCCCTCAGTTACTTTCTCACATCCACATATTATTTTACCATATTTATCGTCTAGTTCAATAATCCTTTTTCTTTCTTCATCGCACAATTCTCTAAACTTGTAACCCTCACGCCTTTTATCATTAAAATCTTTTTTAAGCTTACATTTCATTTTACTAACTACACTCTCACATACAATACTTGCTATAGCAGGTGTCATAGTAACCTGACCATAGTGTTTTCCCTTAATCTGAATAAGTCCATTATCTATACCACTATCATCGATTACAACAGATTCATCATAAAATGGCCACTCCACAAACATCTTTACATCCCTATCGTCTACACCACTTGTTATTTTAGATACTCTATCTACTACCTCATTGTAACTAACATTCTCTCTTGTACTAATAGCCGCTACAGTATCTCCTTCCATGGATGGAAGCGTGTAAATTCTTTCACCTTTAGAATTAAACATAAATAATGCATGAGAAAATCTTGATTTCTCATTGTTATCTAAAAGTATGTATTTCAATATTCCTTCATTATTAATCACATCAATTTTTTTTTCATTTACTATACTATAATTTTCTGAAGGCGTTGTATTTATTACCATTTTACAAGTAAATTTATTTTTATTAGTAATAACGCTAAACCCTTTTGATGTCTCTTGAATATCTATTACTTCTTCTTCTAGTTTAAATTTTACACCATTATCAAAAGCTACTTCTCCATAAGATAATGCTAAGTCAAATGGACAAATTACACCAGTGTTCTTAGAATATAATGCTTTTTTTATATTTATATTTAAATTTGGTTCCATTTCATATATGTACTTAGCTTCTAAAATCAATACGTCCTTCGTACCTCGTTTTATAGCTCTATTGTATATTTTTTCAATCATTGCAGCTTCTTCATCAGTTTGAGCAATTATTAGGGAGCCACACCTTTTAAAAGGAACATTAAATTTAGCAGTTATAGTATCCATCATTTTATTTCCCATACGTTCAAGCTTTGCAGTTAAAGTATCTTCACATTCAACACCATCATATATCATAGCAGTGTTTATTAATGCTACATCATCAGCTATATCATAGTCTTTTTCAATAACAGCTATATTAAGATTATATTTTGAAATTTCATAAGCTACTGCACATCCAATTATTCCTCCGCCCAAGACAAGTACATCATAATCCATTGTAACCCTCCACCATAAAATAAAACTATTTTACTTCATACTATTATTATATCCTTTTTTTAAATATGAGGTGTAATATTTGTAATTTTTTTAAAAAAATACATTAAAAAAAGAAGAATATTATAAACTGGTACCAGTTTAATTCATCTATTCTTCTTTTTACCCGAATTTCAGAAGGAATCAACCCCTCTTAGCATCTTTTTAATACTTTGCGGTATACCCAAGAAACATTTGCTTTAGATTTTCTTTATTTATAGGCTTATATAAAACAAAATCCACATTATTCATCTCTTGCCCATCGAAGGAGCCCACCCAACCAGTCATAAGGCAAAAATATGTATTCTTATTTATCTCTTTAACTTTTTCTGCAACTTGTAATCCGTTAATGGTCGGCATAGTAAAATCACATACTATTATATCATATTTTCTCCTATTTAACTCTGAATCTAAATTATCACAGCCACATGTCTTTATTTTACATTTTAACATTGACTTTATCATACTAGAAACAACATTTCTTATTTGCTCCTGATCATCAATAACAAGTACATTTCCATCAAAATCAATTATGTGATCTAATGTATTGTCTTCACTCTTAATCATTTTTTCGCATATAGGCAATTTAACTATAAAAGAAGTTCCTATATTTTCTTCACTTTCAATTTTTATACTCCCTTTATGTGAGCGTATTATATTATAGGATATACTTAATCCAAGCCCTGAGCCATTATCACCTTTAGTGGTGAAAAAGGGTTCAAATATCCTTTTTTGAATCTCTTTATTCATTCCTAGCCCATTATCTCTTATTTCCATAATAACATTATTAGCTTTATTTTTTGTAATAACCTCTATTTTACCACCATTTGGCATAGCATCTATAGCATTTGCTATTATGTTTATAAATACCTCTCTAATTTCTGTTATATTTCCTTGTATCGACTCATTAGATTTTAATGATTTAATTATGTCTATCTTTATACCCTTAAAAACGCTTTCTGTTAGCCATTTGCTTCTAGTAAGTTCTATTGCATCTGTTATTGCACTATCTATACTAAATGTTTCAAAATCATCATCATTATATTTTTTGGCTAATTTTTTAACCTTACTCGTAATATTCATTCCATCATATGCACAAATCTCAATAACACTAAGCAACTTCAAACTTTCTTTTTCCTTAATTTTATCCTTTAGAATTTGAGCAGATCCTAAAATTGGTGTAAGAATATTATTAATATCATGAGTTATTCCTGCTGCCATTTCACCCATGGCTCTTAGTTTTTCGTTTTGTATTAGCCTATTTTGCATATCGGAAAATCTTTTTTGCTCTTGAATTAAATAAAACGCCGTTTTACAAATCGATTTTAAGTGTTCTATGTTATTTTTAGATAACTCTTTATTATCTTCATATACACCTATCCATATTACCCCTTTAGCAATATCATAATACTCAACAGCAATAGCCATATAACTTACTATGCCTACTAGTTTGAATTTTTCTACTAATTTTGGGTCCTGAACTTCACTTAAATTCAGTAGCAGATACCCATTTTTATTTACTACAATATCATTAAATTTATTAAGGTAATGAATTATTTCTATGTCATTAACTAGATAGTACTTGTGCTTTTTAGTGATACCAAAGTAACTATCCATAGCTAATATATTTTCTTGCTGCTTAAGTGAACTATGTAAAATACAAAAGTCTACATCACATACATCTTTAATTTTACTCATTATAATTTTTTTAAATTCATTCTCATCTGTACTTTTAGGTATATTGGAAAAAATATCATTAAATAAAACTAAATTTTTATTTTGATATTTTAATTGAGAATTAGACTGGAGAATCCATATTGCTTTTTCTGTTTCATCTTTATTTATAAATTCCATTTCTTTATTTCTATCTATAATTACTAATTTTTGAAATAAATTACTAAGCGTGTATAGTTTATTAAAGTTATACACATTATTTTCAATATAGACCATATTTCTTACATTATCCTTTGAATAGTGTATTATTTTTTCAACACACTTAATTACACCATCTAATTTTCCAACTCTTCTAATTACATTTTTAAAATCCCATATTATTCTCAAGTTTTGTTTCACTACAGAAATAATATCTATAATATCTAAAAATTCATCATAATCATAATCGAAATCAGTAACATTATATGTTTTTATTTTAAATTTACCTGTAATTATACTATTCCTTATAATATCTTTATCACTGTTAAAATTATTTTCAATATCTTTATAGAATATATCATCAGTAAAAAATATAGTTTTTTCGCCATTTATAAGAGCATCTGAAATATATTTTATTATTATCTTAGGTAATTTATTAATATTTAAAACATCTGTACCTATACATAATGAATTATTACTATCCTTATACAAATCATTATTTATATATTTCATAAAATCCCCCCTGATCCCATATACATAAACTTATTCGACATTTTACCTCAAATTCCTTTGTGTTATACAATGTTTTTCCTATTCTATGCATTTTTACATAACATGACCGATACTATACCATAAAACTTAGAACATATATAGTTATATGTCCTAAGTTAGCATTTTATGCCGATATAATGTTAATTAAATCATTTGAAAAACTGATGAGCTTTTTAATATAGATTCATTATTTAAAATATATTTAGATATATTTTACTTAACTACTGTATTCAGTATATCCCCTAATTGTTTTATAAATAGCCCATATTCAGCCCAATTTCCATTTTTTTGGGCTTCTAATGCCTTATTGTATAAGTCTTTGGCGCTTTTTATATCTACTATTAATTTTTCATTTGAATTATATACAGGCTTTGAATTAATATTTTCATAGTCAAATAGCTGCTTGAGCGCTGACTCTATACTATCAGCTAAAATTATTTCATCAGCATAAGCGACTACAATTTTTTTCATCTCGGGTATGCTTTTTTCGCCTTTAGCCCTTAAATACATAGGTTCGATATAAAGCAGTGAATTTTTAATTGGGATAATTAATGTTTCTCCAAATTGAACTTGTGAACCTTGTGTATTCCATAGTGATAACTCTTTTGATATTATAGTATCCTGATTCATCTTTTGTTTAAATAGTACAGGGCTATATACTGTTGGGCTCGTTGGAAATTTATATAAAACCATTTTTCCATAATTATCTCCATCCATTCTCGCTCCCAGTAAAGCTACCATGTTATCTCGGCCTTTAGTGTTGAAGTATTCAAGTAAAAGCATTTCTTCTTTGGACTCATTTGGTAATTTAATTATGGCATAAGCAGTTTCATTTACCTCTTTCTCACCATCAACCTTCTCTTGATTCGTTGCTATAGACCATACATCATCGCCGTTGTAAAACACTCCAGGATCTGTTACATGATATCTATTAAGTACATTGCACTGCACGTTATATAAGCCTTCTGGATATCTAAAGTGTTCTTCTATAACACTAGGAACCGCCTCTGAATTTTTAAAAAGTCTTGGAAATATTTTTGAATAACTATTTGCTATAGGATCATTTTTATCAACTATATAAAATTCAGGCTTACCATCTATTGCATCAATAACAACTTTAATTGAATTCCTAATATAATTTATACCATTTTGCGGCTCTGAAAACGGATATCTATTGGAACTTGTATATGCATCTATAACCCAATATAACTTTCCATCATTTATTACAGAGTATGGATCTTTATCATATGTTAAAAATGGAGCAATTTTATTTACTCTATCAATTATATTCCTATTAATTAATACCTTACTATTTGTCGTTATATCGTTAGATAGTAAAAACTTAATGCTTTGATTATTTATTGCAAACAAAATTTTGTTTGCGAGGTTCAGCTTTATGCCAGCTTTTCCTTCATAGTTACTCATTTGATTTTCTCCACCCTTAGGGTAGTCGAGCTCTTCAATTTTTGTATTAACTATACTATAATCATTGGTGCTTTCACCAAAATATATTCTAGTATTATCTAATTTTATAGTTGTTTTATTCTCGAGTGGTAAATTGCTAATTACAAAGTCTGGTTGACCCTCACTGGTTACTGAATTTACTTTACTCATAACCACGCCATATCCATGAGTATAAACTAGATGTCTATTTTGCCAAGTATTTGAATTTCCTTGTAATGAATCTAAATCAATTTCTCTCGGTGCTATAAATACTTGAGTGTATTTCCCATTAATATTATATCTATCAATATCAATATTATTAAATGTATAATAAAATCTCATATATTGAAATTGGTTATAAAATTCTAATGCTGGCTTATAAGCGTTTATTTTTATGTTACTAATAGTCTCTTTATTTAAATCAATATCCTCTTTAGTTAAATCGTTTTTAATTTTAAATGGTACATCTTCTATATCATTAATATTAAAAGCTTTTCTTGTATTGTCTATATTATATTGAATATATGGTTTTTCAAGAGTCTTTTCATTTGGTTGAACTGAAAATCTTTGAACTGCAGTTGATGTTATATTTTCTCCCAAAATTAATACAACAACCACAATAATAGAAATAATCATAGTCTTTGTTTTATATGTTAAGAGGCTTATAAATGTAATTATGGCCGAAATTAATGATGCCACTGCTATTATTTGATAAAACCTTAATGATACATGGACATCTGTATAACTTGCTCCAAAAACTATTCCCCTTAGAGAATATACTAAGTTCCATGATTTAATCATGTATCCCAAAGATACTAGCAATAACATTAGTGAAGATACGATGGCAAGCTGTCTTCCTGTGAATTTAGTTATTCCACTTTTAAATTTTTTAAATTCAGAATATATACCTTCTTTTTTAGAATATATTAAATGATCTTTTGCAGTCAGTACAATATGTATTATTACCGTAATAACTACTAATAGCACTAGTAAGGCTATGAACGCTTGATATATTGATTCAATTAATGGAAGTTTGAATATATAAAATGAAATATCTTTTCCTAATAGTGGGTCTACAGTATTGAAACTTGTATTATTAGCGAATTTCAGTATTTCATACCAATAGTTAGATGCAAAACTAAATGAAATCATAAACGAAATTACAATGTTTATTAGAACACTAATTCTATGTTTTAATATATCTTTCCTTTTCTTCACTTCAACAACTTTTCTAAGTCTTACAATACTGCTTTTAAGAATTTTATAATATGTCAATATTGCAATATAACACACTATAAATACTGGTACCATTAACTTTAAAATTGTTATTAATTTTGTGAAATATACTGATAAATAACCTACTTCATCAAACCATTGTATATTTATAGCTAAATTTACTATCTTACCTAAAAATACTATAAGTATTATTATTATTCCTAAAATAATAACCTTAGCCTTACTTATTTTCATAAAAATCACCTCTTATCTGATTTTAGGTTCATTATTTTCCATTAAATTAATCAGAAATCAAATAATTTTTATCTTTTAGTTCTTTTATAATACATACTATAATCTCCTCATTATCTGCTCTTATAGTATGTAAATGTATTCCTTTAGTTAAAGATGATAATGGCTTCGCACTAAATTCTTTGAACTTTTTTGTAAATTTTTCAATATCCATAATTGTTTTTATCATGAGCATTGCTCTTATTTCACCGTACAAAGAGTGTTCTACCGTTACATCCTCTACTATTCCACCAAATTTAACAATGCATTCAAGCTCATTATATATGTCATCCGTGCTATGCGATACTGCTATTACTCTTTTTACATAATTAGTTTCTTCATTGGGTATCAAATAGCCATCCGGAGTTGCAATTATATTTGCTCCCTCTGCTCTTATAATTGCAATATCTTTTACTATAACTTGTCTTGTAACTCCCATTTCTTTCGCTAATGACTGACCTTTATATGTATTATTATTTTTAATAAGTAAATTTTTAATATATTCTCTTCTTTCCTTTGAATTCATTTCATCCTCCTATTATTTGTATCTAATTATATTCTAACACTATTATATATTATTAGAAATATTTAAAATATATTAATGTTTTTAAATAAAAAAAGAACTATATTCTAGTTCCTTAATTTCTATCATCACATTCTTTTAATAAATTTAACTCAATATCCTCTATTATATTATTATTGTGATGATTTTTAACTAAAAATAAAAATCTATCATCATAACCATACTTTTTTAATAAACTATATCCTATATCCCCATGATTATAGTATATATTAATATTTTTGATCTTATTATGTTTTCTAATCTTTCCCTTTGTTATCTTATTCATTATAACCATTATAGATTTATCTAGTGGATTCATACTATTATATATTTTACCTATATCATGTAATAGGGCAACTTTTATTAAAAAACTTGATTGTAACTTTCTTTTGTTACAAGTTGATTTTACATCCCTCGCTACATTTATACAGTGTTTTTGATCATAAGTAGGTAATTGATTGAATAATTGTAATTCGTGAATTTCTAAATATATTTTAAGAAAATCTATATCTTCATCATTAATCTTAGAAACTATTGATCTGTAAAACTGCTTTATTCTATATAGTGACATCGTAAAGCCCCTTTCATACTTCAATTATATTGTAATACCTTTTATTTATTAATTCTATAATAATTAAATTTAAACGAATAAAAAAAACAGTCCATATTGGACTGTTTTTTTGGTGGAGATAAAGGGAATCGAACCCTTGACCCCCTGCGTGCAAGGCAGGTGCTCTCCCAGCTGAGCTATATCCCCACATATGGTGGACCTTCAGGGACTCGAACCCCGGACCGACCGGTTATGAGCCGGTAGCTCTAACCAGCTGAGCTAAAGATCCATGATTTACCTGGCGATGACCTACTCTCCCACAAAGTTACCCCTGCAGTACCATTGGCGCATTGAAGCTTAACCGACCTGTTCGGTATGGGAAGGAGTGTTACCTTCATGCCATAATCACCAGATTTATAAGGTATTAACCTTACTTTAAAAGTATACCAAGCAATAGTTAACTTGTCAATATACTTTATGAGATATTCTCTCAAAATTGCACAGTGAAATTATTTTCGCTTATTTTATTTATCTTGGTCAAGCCCTCGACTTATTAGTATTAGTCAGCTGAACATGTTACCATGCTTACACCTCTAACCTATCAACCTG
>JBLHPD010000132.1:0-14048 GCA_047624165.1 Clostridium sp.
CAGCATCGCATTTATGCCCTCTTGTTACTATTACAATATAAGTGTTTTTATTAATAGGATACTGTGAAACCTTTTCAGAAATATCGCCTACAATTATTTTATCTGCTCCTTCAAATCTCTTTTCATTTGCAAATTCTGCGCGATCATCAAATATTACAGTATAAAAATCTAATACCTTTGCTAGTTTAAAAAGTTCCACTCCAATATGCCCTGCCCCTATAATAAGGAGTTTGGGTCTAGGTTTAAATACCTTCACATATAAAGTAGCATCTCCTCCACATTGCATATGTAAATCACCTTCATCAGTCAATTGAAATTCAAACTCTCTGTCGGTTTCTTTTTTAATACATTCTATGGTTTTTTCTATAACTGCATATTCAATATTCCCTCCGCCAACACTTCCCTTAATGCTGCCATCTTCCCAAACTGCCATAATAGAGCCTTTTTTTCTTGGCGTAGACCCCTTTATATCTGTAATAGTTACTAAAGCTACTTTGTCCCCTTTTGCTAAACTTTCATAAATATCCTTTAGAATTCTCTCTTCCATAATTTTAAGCCTCCCTACTTTGACAATATTTTAAATATAATATTGCTTCTAATACCCCACCAGCTATATTTCTTGCCTTATCAGAAATAGTATAACAATTCATTTTTTCTGAGGTCCTTGGATCAATATCTGCAATCTTAAATCCAACGGGTACAGTACTTCCATCTCGTAAAATTCCTCTGAGTAACCCTGACATTGTTGCTTTCACTGGATTTTCTCCTATATAAGCAATAACCTCATCCTTTTGAACCATAGCACCAATATCAACAATATTTTTCATTACTCCAGCACTATCTGAGTGTATAACTCTTTCTTTAGAGTAACCCATAACATTTCCTGGAATTCCTGTATTTTCTATAGCTTGACCGGTAAAAATAAGTCTGCCTAAGTTATGCCCTCTTTTAGTTTCTATTACAATATCAACATCTTTCCCTGCTGTAAATCCAGGTCCAATAGCAATGGTTATATCTGCCATATATATTGTTGTTCCCAAATTTTTCTTTGCAAGAATAGCATCAACTAAAATTTTGGGTTTCATACTTTTAATATATTCGCCCTCTTCATCTATAATTAATGGAATTTTTTTACTGTTCCAAGCATTTTCTATCTCACTTAAACATCCTACATGTACAGCTGTAATTCCTTCTATCTCTACTTCTTTTTCATACACAGCTTCACTATAAGAAACGCTCCGTCTAATAGAAGTAGGCTTTGCTACTTCTAAAACTAATACCCTAAATCCACTTCTATACAATTTTTGAATCGTACCAGATGCTAAATCTCCTCCACCACGTACAATAACAATATCATTAAACATAATCATTATTCTCCTCTAGTTTTAGAATGTACTCATAATCCTTACAGGTATCAATATCGAATAGCTTAATATTATCCAGTATTTCTACAAACCGTACTCTCTCTAAATTTTTATTCATTATTGTTTTCCCACCAACATCGCCCTCTAATAGCAAAAAGTCTTCCTTAAAGATATAAGGAAATATAACAGGTCCTCCTCTTCTACCATCATGACTAGGAACAACTATGTAAGCTGAATCTTCTGTAAACTCAGCCGTTAATCTTTTTATTGTACTTATATCTAAAAAAGGCTGATCTGCCGTAAAAAACATATATCCATCCGTTTTTTTTGCATTAACAACACCCAATTTAATAGATTCACTTATTCCTTTATTTGCATTTTCATTTTTGATAACCTTTACACCACTTCTATTGCCAATTTCCATTATTTGTTCTTCCCTTGCTACAACAATTACCTCTGAAAATCCGCACTTCAAAACAGTCTCAATAGCGTGCTGGATCAGTGATTTACCTCTATATTTCAAAAGAAGCTTATTCACTCCCATTCTCCTCGAATAACCTGATGCTAAAATTATAGCACTTATCATATTATATCACCTACTCTCATACTAAACTATATAGAATGAATTAAGTTTCCTTTTATCACATGTCCAAAATTTCCTGTTTAGAGTTCGATTGCAAGGCACGCAGGATAAATTTCATACATTACTGTAATATACATCAGTTTTTAAACTTCCAATGAATACACTATTTATTAATTCCTTATTAGATAATTTTACTTGCTCTACTAATGACTTAGCTAATATTAAGTCCTTAGGTCCTTCAACTTTATTGATATATAATATTTTTTCCCCTAGCGCTGTTTTAAATAATCCTAGAGGATTTATAATTATCTTAAGTAAGTTTTCAAGGTTAACCGTTTCGCCCTCTTTTGCCGCAGTTATTTCTCGAAATATTTTACTCCTATGAACACTATCCTCACTGATTACCATTCCAAGTGCCTGTATATCTATAATTCCTATAGTTTTCGTAGTTTCACCGTATATAACTGGTTCAAATTCATTCCACCCTTTCAGCTGTTTTTCCTTTGCTCCATCTGCTTCAATTAGTATATAGTCAAAATATGGTACTATTTCATCTAATTGCTTTTCATTTAGTCCCAATATTTTATTTTCACCATTTATACCTGATCCTAAAATATAAATTCCATTTTCATTGATTTGAGTAAACCTGTGCAACATTTCAATATCAGTACAGATAAAGTCATACTTATTCTCCAATGGAATGTATATCTTAGTGGTTGTGGTCACCAGGACCTTATTATGACATCGTAGCTCGCCTGCAAGTTTAAACATCATTGTGGTTTTTCCACCTGCACCTACAATAGATATAATATCACTCTTCTTTAATTCAAGATAATTACTGAGTTTCATAACAACACCTGCTTATCTTTTCTTACTATAAGGTGTATTCAACATAGGAAGATTTGTTCTAAGCTCTCCATCATAGTTATAATATGCACCAGCCACTGCAGGCGCTGTAGGTATTGAACATATCTCTCCTATTCCCTTTGCCCCATAGGCAAGATTAGTATTTCCCCTTCCTACTATAATTGTTTCTATTTTTGGTATTTCTGTAGCTTTAAAAAGTCCTAGTGTTCCAAATTTTGCAGTTGGCACGCTATTTTTAAGCGGATAATCTTCTGTTAGTGCATAACCAAGACTCATAACAACACCGCCTTCAATCTGCCCCTCAATATTTTTTGGATTTATTGGAGTACCAACATCATGAACTGCAATAACCTTTTCAAGTTTACCCTCATCGTTCAAAATAACCACATGGGTAGCATAGCCATAAGCTACATGGCTTACAGGATTTTCTTTACTTGAGTTCATTTTATCAGTTATCCCTTTAAATTCTCCATAAAACTCTTCACCATCTAAGTTCTCTAATGTTTGATAAATTAATGTATCAAGAAGTTTTACGGCTGCCCTTTTAGTTGCCTCACCTGTGAATAAGGTTTGACGTGAAGCTGTTGTATTCCCAGCATCAGGACAAGTTAAAGTATCTGGTGCAACATATCCAACTTTATCTTGCGAAATATTAAGCGTTTCACAAACTATTTGCGTTAATATAGTTCCAAGCCCTTGTCCAATACAAGATGCACTGGAATGAATATAAATGATACCATCCTTTATAATTAGCATACAACGTCCAACATCAGGAATTCCAACTCCAAGTCCACTGTTTTTCATACCACAAGCTATTCCTGCCTTAGGATTTTGAATGCATATTTCTTTTACCGCATCTAAAGTTTCCACAAGAGATGTTGATGGATCTGCAATTTGACCATTAGGTAGCACTTGACCTGGTCTAATTGCATTTCTATATCTTATTTCCCATGCCGTTATTCCTACCATTTTTGCTAGCTCATTTAAATTACTTTCTGTTGCATAGCAACTCTGTGGCACTCCAAAACCTCTAAATGCACCAGCTGGTGGGTTGTTAGTATATACTGCTTTCCCAATTATATCGATATTATGATAATTATACGGTCCTGCTGCATGAGTACACGCCCTTTGAAGTACAGGGCCACCTAGTGAAGCATAAGCTCCTGTATCAGCTATTATTCTAGCTTTCATAGCAGTTAAATATCCATTTTCATCACATGCAGTTGTAATTTCCATCTCCATAGCATGACGTTTTGGATGTATCATTATACTTTCCTTACGACTTAATGCAAACTTTACAGGTTTGTTAGATAAATAAGCAAGAATTGCTGCATGGTGTTGAACACTCATATCCTCTTTTCCTCCAAAACCACCACCAACTATTTTACCTATAACCCTTACTTTGCTTTGGTCTATCCCCAAAGCCTCTACACATTCCTTTTTCGTTTGATAAATTCCTTGATCGCTACAATATATTATTATCCCACCATTACCATCCGGCTCTCCAATTGCTGTTTCTGATTCCAAAAAAGCATGTTCTGTAGCTGGTGTACTATATATATTGGACGCTACATATTTTGAATCTTTTATATATTGGTCTGCATTACCAAACTCCAATTTTTCAGTTACAAGCAAATTACCATTTGTATGTAACTGTGGCGCATCAAGTTTTAGTGCATCTTCTGGACATGTAACCGGTGTTAATTCTTCAAAATCAATATTAACTAAAGATTTAGCTTTTTCTAATATTTCATTAGTCTCTGCTGCTATTAGAACTATAGCATCTCCTATGCAATGTGTTATACTTCCCACCGGAACTAATATATCCCAATCCTTTACAATATGACCAACTTTTTTACTTCCTGGAAGCTCATCTGCTGTTACTACTGCATAAACACCTGGTAATTTTTTAGCCGCGCTTACATCTATACTTTTTACTAAGGCGCGTGGATATTTAGTTCTAACCGCCCCACCATAAATCAAACCATCTATACGCATATCATCTACATACTCTGCTGTGCCAAGAGCTTTCGCTACAGCATCAACTCTATTAAAATTTTCTCCAACTAATGCGCTACACATACATTTGGGTACTTCTGTTTTTTCTCTTAAAATCTTAGCAACTAATTCTATTGCTTTTAATATTTTTACATATCCAGTGCAGCGGCAAATATTATTTTTTATAGCATTTTTTATTTGTTCCTCTGTTGGATTTTCTACCTTATCAACCAATCCCTTTGCACTCATAACCATTCCCGGAGTACAAAAGCCACACTGTACTGCCCCAGCTTCCATAAAAGCATATCCATAGACATCTTTTTCTCTATCCGACATGCCTTCAACGGTTATAATATTTTTACCTTCGATTTTACTTGTTTTCAAGGTACAAGATTTTTTTGCCACTCCATCAACCAAAACCATACATGTTCCACATGAACCTTCAGAACACCCATTTTTAACTGATGTTAAATTCAGGTCTTCTCTTAAAAAAGTAATCAGTTTTTTATCCTCACTTACATAAACTTTATCCCCATTTACAACAAAGTTAAACATTAGTGCCACCTCGTTTTATAAATTTTCCTAAATTCTCATTTATAATATTTCCATCTTCTACAATATGTGATCCTCTTAAGAAAATCTCTTTAGCATATCCTATAGTTTTAAAGCCTTCATAGGGCGTGTAATCAACATTCTGTTTTTGATTATCCACAGATATAATACCAGGGCGCAATGTATCCCATATAACTATATCCGCATCACTCCTAACTTGCAGGGTTCCTTTACGTGGATACATTCCAAACATTTTTGCAGTATTTTCGCTAAGCAAACTACACATTTGTTCTTTAGTTATTTTGCCGCTGTCTACTCCATAAGTGTACATAAGGATTGGTCTATGTTCAATGCCTGGTATCCCACTTGGAATTTTACTAAAGTCATTTATGCCATGTTCTTTTTGGCCTTTAAGATTAAAACTACAATGATCTGTTCCAATTATGTCTATATCTTCAGCGAATAATGCTTGCCATAATCTTTCTATATCATCACTTTTCCTTAGAGGTGGTGACAGAACATATTTAGCACTTTCAAAATCCTCAGCTAAATATAAACTATCATCTAAAAGTAGATATTGAGGACAGGTTTCTATATATACTTTCTGTCCTCTTTTTCTTGCTTTTAATACCACATCCAAGGATTCTTTTGTACTTAAATGTACTATATATATAGGTGCCTTCGCTAAATACGCAATGTCTATAAATCTTGATACGGCTTCCGCTTCAACCATATTTGGCCTTGATAATGGATGGGCAGCTGGAGTAGTGTTTCCATTACTTAGTTGTTCTTTTACCATAGTATTTACAAGATCACCATTCTCACAATGAACTCCAAGTATAGCGTTATACTCTTTAAGGCATTTTAGTATTTCATATATTTCTCCATCATTAATACGTAAATTATCATAAGCCATATACGCTTTAAATGAGGTTATCCCCTGCTGGCACATTGTTTGAATTTCATTTTTAACATTTTCATTCCAATCTGTTATTGCCATATGAAAGCCATAATCACAGCTTGAAACACCCGCAGCTAGGTTATGCCAATTATTACAAGCTTCACTTAGAGTTTCCCCTTTGTTTTGGGTTGCAAAATCCAAAATTGTTGTGGTTCCACCTTTTATAGCTGCAGTAGTGCCGGTTTTAAAATTATCTGCAGTTCTAGTGTATCCTGTGTCTAAATCAAGGTGAGTATGAGAATCAATAAATCCTGGAAATACTAAACAGCCTTTTGCATCTACTATTTTAGCCTTATCATCTTGTAAATGCTCACCAATATTAACAATTATCTCACCATCAATTTTAATATCTGAAATATAGCTTTTACTCGGAGTTACAATTGTTCCGCCTTTAATTATAATTGACATATTATTTCACCTCACAATTTTTAAATCATATAACTATAATCAATGATTACAGCCCAAATCATATTCTCAATATCTTTAGGTATTCCAGAATTATTATTTTTAAGATTAACCTCTAAAATTTTGCCTTCTAATCTAACTTTTACAATATTCTCATCCTTATTCAAGATTACAAAGCCCATGTTTTCACTGTTTTCAAAGTCTGCTTCTGTAGCATATAGTGTAAACTTCTCTTTATATGGAGCACTACTATATGGACAAAATGTTTCACAGTTCCCACATTCATTACATAGTTTATCAAGGTGAATTATTTGATGCATATCATTACCCTTAACTTTTATTGTAACATTTGCACGATTAGGGCAAACATCCACGCAAACTTCACATATCGATGAACATTGAAGGCATCTTTCAGTTTCAGAAGTACCAGAAGTAGCCATTTTTAATATACCTTTTTTTGCTGTTATTCCATCAATATCAACACTTAACCGTTCTTCATTTATTGTGAAATCATATTTTTTTTCTTGAATAACTACAGCCCTTGCAAACTTTGTTGCTTCTGCTATACCTTGAACTACTGTAGCAGGACCATGTAGACCATCTCCAGCAACATACACTTTTTCAATATTTGTTTCTAATGTTGCCTCATTCACAACAGCTTGTTCTCTTTCATTTACCAAAATATTATTTTCTTTAAATATTTTAGTATCTATCTTCTCACCAACTGCTGATATTAAAATATCTGCTAGTATTTCTACCATCTCTCCGCTACCAACTGGTTTTCTTCTGCCACTCACGTCTGGCTCTCCCAGTTTCATAACTTCGCATACAAGAACTCCATTACTAATTTTCACTGGTGCTAATAACTCCTTAAATTCTACTCCATCTTCAATTGCAAGGTAAAGTTCTTCAGCGTCTGCAGGCATATATTTTTTAGTTCTACGATATACTAGATATACATTGTCTACTCCCTTAGCTCTTTTAGCTGCTCTAGCTGCATCCATAGCCGTGTTACCACCTCCTACAACTACAACATTTTTGCCAAGGACAAGTCCCTTATCTCCACTTCTTAATCTCTCTAAGAAATCAATTACGTTAATAACGTTTTCACCTTCAATATCTAGCCTACCTGGTTTCCATGCACCAATTGCAATCAAAATATACTTATATCCTTGTTTCCTTAACTTATCTACAGAATTCTGCTCTGAGTTTAGGTGAACATCAACTCCCATGCTGCAAACAAGCTCTATGTCCTTTTCAACAGTATCTCCTGATATTCTAAATTCTGGAACTACATGTTTTACTATTCCACCTAGAGATTCTCGTTTTTCAAAAATTGTTGCACTAATTCCTTCTCTTGCAAGTAAATATGCCGCTGCGAGTCCTGTAGTTCCACCACCAACTATTGCTACTTTCACATTACTCTTTTCCGTTTGTTTAAGCTCCTTCATCAAATTATCATATGCATTTTCTGCAGCTTGTAATTTAATGTTTCTTATATTAACTGGTTCATCGCAGAAAATTCTACTACATTTACTCATACATGCATGACTACATACTGTTCCAGTAATAAATGGTAACGGATTTTTTTGAACTATAACTCTTAATGCCTCAAGATGTTTACCTTGTCCTACAAGACGTATATATTCTGGAATATCTTGATGTATAGGACATCCATCCTGACAAGAAGCAACAAAACAATCAACTAGTGGTACTTTACTGTTTATTTTACGACTAGGAATTGGTTTTATAGGCTTAACATGATGAATATCACTTATCGCGCTATCTTTTAATTTACACAATTTTTCATTATCCATAACATATTTATTTTTATATTCAGCCTCTTTTAAAATCTGCGCAATTTGAACACATCTTTCATATCCACCAATTTTCAATAGCGTTGTTGCTATAGTTATAGGCCATATACCCGCTTCAAATATCTGTTTTATATTGAAAACATCTGCTCCTCCAGAATAAGACATCTTAAGTGTGCCATTAAATTCTTTTGAAAGCTTATACGCAAGGGCTATTGATAATGGATACAGTGATTTCCCTGACATAAACATCTCATCGCCAGGTAATTCAGCATTTTTAATTCCCACTGGTAATGTATTCGTTAGTTTAACCCCAAAGGTCAAAGCACTTTTACTAGCTAACTCTTGCAAACGTCTAAACATAGAAATAGCATCAGAATATTGTAAATCCTCTTTGAAATGATGATCATCAAATGATAAGTAATCATATCCCATACCATCTAATGTTTTTCTTGCAAACTCATAACCTAGTATTGTAGGATTACATTTTACAAAAGTATTCATACCTTTTTCACTTATTAAATATGTTGTAATACGTTCAATTTCTTTTGATGGACATCCGTGTAGCGTTGATAATGTTATTGATGTACTTACTTTAGTTGATATACTCTCAACATATTCACTATCTATATTTTTAAATTTTTCTATATTCTCTAATGTATATTCTTTGCACTGCTTCCATATATCACTCTTAGATGCATCTTTAAGACCCATAATGAAAGCATCTATTTTAGGTGAAGAAATCCCCTCAAAATCATAGCCTACGCTCATATTAAAAATAAACCCATTAGGATCTCCAAGTTTTAGTTCTTTTGATATTAGTTTTAAGGCAAACCACGCTTTAACGTACTCATCATAAGCCTGTGGAACTCTAAGCTCTGTTGACCACTCTACGTTATAGCACTCATCTTCTGCACTTATACAAGGTTTAGATACTGGTAGATCTTCTCCATCCAGGGTTTGTACCGTTTTTAATTCAAAAAATCTACATCCAGAAACGTAAGCTGCAATTATGTTTTGTGCAAGCTGCGTATGTGGTCCTGCGGCTGGTCCAAATGGAGTTTCTATGGTTTCTCCAAAAATACTAAGAACCTTGACATCACTATTTTTAAAATATTTATTTACTCCAAATATCTTTCCATATTTTTTGTTTTCTTCCATTATCCATTCCATTAAATTTTTAAATGGAATAGGTGTCATTCTATCTCCCATAGTTTATTCCCTCCTATTTTTATTTATTAATTTTATTCCATAATTTATTTGATAGTTCTCTTGATCTCTCCATAATTTTTTCAGTATCAACACCGATCATTTCGCGGTCTTTCATAAGAACTTTACCATTTATCATTGTGGTTGACACGCATCTCCCACTTACTCCAAATAAAATATGAGAGTTTGCATTGTTTCCATCTATTGGAGTTAGTGAATCATATTGCGCTACTATAATGTCAGCGTAAGCTCCCTTTTGTATAACACCAAGTGGTTTTTCAAAAAATCTATTTGCAATCTTTGCATTATTATCGAAAATCATTAAAGGTACTTCACCCCATGCAACAGCTGGATCACAATTATGATGTTTTTGCAAAATATTTGCAACCTTCATTGATTCAAGCATATCACTTGTATATCCGTCTGTTCCAAGTCCTAGTGTAATCCCTTTTTTTACAAGTTCAAGCACTGGTGTACATCCTACTGCGTTACCCATATTAGATTCAGGATTATGTACTACCATAGTGTTCGTGTGCTTTAATAAATCCATTTCCCCATTATTTGTATGAATACAGTGAACAGCTATAGTTTTCTCACCAAGAATATCAAAATCAAAAAAACGATTTACTATCCTTTTATTATACTTTTTAAGGCAATCGTATACATCAGTTATACCTTCAGCTGTATGCACATGATATCCAGCACCACTCGGCATATTTTCTGCGCAATACTGAAGAGTTTTATTACTTAATGTAAATGATGCATGAAGTCCCATCATACCCTTTTGCATATCCGAAGAGTCGTTTTTAACTTTTTTCATAAATTCAATATTTTCATTTACAGCTTGTTTCATTTTTTCCTGTCCATCTCTATCAGAAACTTCATAACATAGTGATGTACGAATTCCAAGTTCTTTAGCCGCATCTGATATTTGAAACAAACTTCCAGAAATATTGCCATAGCTTGCATGATGGTCAAAAACAGTTGTAACACCATTTCGTATACAATCCAAGTAAGTTGTATAAGCGCTATATTTTGTATCTTCCAGTGTTAATAGTCTATCTATTGTCCACCACATTCCTTCTAAAATATCAGAAAAGCCTTTAGGACTAAATCCCTTAATAGAAAGTCCACGAGCGAATGCACTATATATATGATGATGAGTATTAATCATTCCTGGCATAATCAAACCTTTTCTAGCATCCACAAACTCTGCAGCCCCGTATTTTTTTTTCATTTGCTCTGTGGTTCCAAGATCTACAATAATATTACCATCAACACATACACAACCATCTTGAATAAATGTATTATTATCATCTCTAGTAAGTAGCTTACCATTACCTATTAATATCATAATATTCCTCCTACAATACATATTTCTACCTTTATATAACATACAAAAAACACAAAACAATTAATTGATTATTCTTATTACTTTTATAATTTCATTTTATCATCTTTTTAAGATTTCTTCAATTGATTTAAAAAAAATTTTGTAAATTAAAAATATTTTTGTAATTTTTATTGATTTTAGAAAAAAATTTTGATATACTGAATTTATGAAATTGTTGTAATTTTCAGCTTTATCATATGATTTAATAGATATTATAACAATCAAAATATGATATATATGATAATACAGGATGTTTTTTTATGACAAAAATAAAGTTGGTACCTAATAAACTCCCGAAAACATCTAATGAAACACTGGATATAATGTCACCTGAAAAGGTTACCAAAGCATATAAAATTTATTTAAAAATTATTAAAGGAGGACTATATTATGGATTTTAATGGTATTAAACTAAGTGCAGAGGGTTATGAGACTCAAATGACAAAATTTTTACGTGACTTAGTTGCTATCCCTGGCGAAAGCTGTGGAGAAGAAGGTGTTGTTAAAAGAATAGAGCAAGAAATGATATCACTTGGTTTTGACAAAGTAGAAATTGATGCGCAAGGTAATATTTTAGGTTATGTTGGAACAGGTAAAACTCTTATAGCTTATGATGCTCATATTGACACTGTTGGTCTCGGAGAGCTCAGCAACTGGACTTTTGATCCATACATAGGTTATGAAAATGAAGAGGAAATTGGAGGACGTGGTACGTCTGATCAACTTGGTGGTATAGTTTCTGCTGTATACGGAGCTAAGATAATGAAAGATCTTGACATGTTAAGCGAAGACTACACAGCTCTCGTAGTTGGATCAGTACAGGAAGAGGACTGTGATGGAAACTGCTGGCTGCACATCATAGAACAGGATAAAATCAAGCCTGAATTTGTTGTAAGCACAGAGCCAACTGATAGTGGCATCTACAGAGGACATAGGGGCCGTATGGAAATCCGTGTTGATGTTAAGGGTGTTTCATGCCACGGTTCAGCTCCAGAAAGAGGAGACAACGCAATCTACAAAATGGCTGAAATATTAATGGATATCAAAAACCTTAACACAAATGATGCTGCTGATTCTACAGAAATTAAAGGCCTCGTAAAAATGTTACATAAAAAATACAACTCTAAATTCGAAGAAGCTAAGTTCTTAGGGCGTGGTACTATAACTACATCAGAAATATTCTTTACTTCACCAAGTCGTTGTGCGGTAGCTGACTCTTGCTCGATTTCATTAGACCGTCGTATGACATCTGGGGAAACCTTTGAAAGCTGCCTCGAAGAAATTCGTCAGCTTCCAGCTGCTAAAAAATACAATGCAGAAGTTACTATGTATAAATATGAAAAAGCAAGTTGGACTGGACTTTCATATCCTCAGGATTGTTACTTCCCTACATGGGTTATTCCTGAAGATCATGCTGTTGTTAAGGCAATGGAAGAATCATACAAAGGAATGTTCACAGCAACAAGAAGCGGTGCTACGGGAACTGATGCAATGAGAAAAGCTCGCCCACTTACTGATAAATGGACATTCTCAACAAACGGCGTTGCTATAATGGGTCGTCATGGAATACCATGCATAGGATTCGGACCTGGTGCAGAATCTCAGGCGCATGCTCCAAATGAAATAAGTTGGAAAGAAGACCTAGTTAAATGTGCTGCTGTATATGCTGCTCTTCCAACAATATACTTTAAAAACAAATAATTTAAATATAAAGGGGAGTTTTAATATGGCTTTGATGGATAAGTATATAAACAAGCTTAATTCACTTGATTTTAAAAATATGCACAACAATGATTTTTTCCTTACTTGGGAAAAAACAAAGGATGAACTCGAGGCAGTTTTCACTGTTGCTGAATCTCTTAAAGAGCTCCGCCAGAATAACATATCATCAAAGATTTTTGATAGTGGCCTAGGAATTTCACTATTCCGTGACAATTCAACTCGTACAAGGTTTAGCTTTGCTTCTGCTTGTAATCTCCTTGGTCTTGAAGTTCAAGATCTAGAGGAAGGAAAATCTCAGATTGCTCATGGTGAAACAGTAAGAGAAACTGCTAACATGATTTCTTTCATGGCAGACGTTATTGGTATTCGTGATGACATGTATATTGGAAAAGGCAATACCTATATGCGTGAAGTGTCTAAAGCTGTAAAAGAAGGTAATAAGGACGGCATCTTAGAACAACGCCCTACACTTGTTAGTCTTCAATGCGATATAGATCACCCTACTCAGTGTATGGCTGATGCCCTTCATCTTATAAACGAATTTGGCGGCATTGAAAATTTAAAGGGTAAAAAGATTGCTATGTCTTGGGCTTATTCTCCATCTTATGGCAAGCCCCTTTCAGTTCCTCAAGGAATAATCGGCCTTTTAACTCGTCTTGGTATGGATGTTGTTCTTGCACATCCAAAAGGATACGAAGTTATGAGTGAAGTCGAAGAAATTGCTATTAAAAATGCTGCGGAGTCTGGTGGTTCATTTACAAAAACTAATTCTATGGAAGAGGCTTTCAAAGATGCCGACATAGTTTACCCTAAGAGTTGGGCGCCTTTTGTAGCAATGGAAAAACGTACAGATTTATATGGAAAAGGTGATGATGCTGGTATAAAATCACTTGAAAAAGAACTTTTAGCGCAAAATGCTGAACATAAAGATTGGCAATGTACTGAGGAACTTATGAAAACAACAAAAGATGGAAAAGCACTTTATATGCATTGCCTACCAGCTGATATATCAGGAATTAGTTGCGAAGTTGGAGAGGTTGACGCATCCGTTTTTGATCGTTACCGCACTCCACTTTATAAACAAGCTAGTTTTAAACCTTATACAATAGCTTCTATGATTTTCTTAAGTAAAATTGAAAACCCTCAAGAAGTTTTAGCTATGCTTGAGAAGCGTAATAAG
>JBLHPD010000133.1:0-13823 GCA_047624165.1 Clostridium sp.
CTTTAATTTATTGAGCCCTTTTTTAGACATGAGGTGTTTACGACCATCGCTTTATATTATCACAGGCATTTCCTATTGGGAATGCCTGAGTAGTAACAAAAAATTTACCTTAAGGAGTGATTTTAATGAAAGCATACGTGGATAAAGATACATGTATAGGATGTGGATTATGCCCAGAGATATGTCCAGATATATTTAAAATGGAAGATGATGAGAAAGCTGTGGCATCAAAAGCTGAAGTGGCAGAAAATTTAGTAAGTAGTGCAAAAGAAGCAGAAGAGCAGTGTCCTGTTACTGCAATTACGGTAGAGTAACTAAATAACAGAAAGAGAAACGAAATAACCAAAAGAATAGAGATATAATTAAAATAGCGAGATTTTTTCTCGCTATTTTAATTATATCTTGATAAAAAAAACTATGGACTTTATAATTGAGATATAAGGAAGCTGAAAGAAAATAGACCAGAAGCTGACTTGTTATTTTCTTTCAGATGCCTAGGCTTAGGGGATGGTGACAAATGGGTACAATTAATGATTATTGTAATGAGGTTATATGTAATATTAATGAAGGTATTATTGTTATAGATAAAAAAGGAATCATAAAAATTATTAATAATGCCGCAGAAAAAATGTTAAGGGTTAATGCAGAAGATAGCATAGAAAAATATGTTTTAAATATATTTCCATATGGTGAATTGTTAAGTGTAATGGAAAGTGGAAAATCACAATTAAATAAACAAGAGGGGAAATTTATTGTTACTCGTAAGATAATAGCTCAAAATGGTGAAGTCATAGGTGCACTTGAAATCATTAGTGAAAACACTGAAAATATGATGTTAATGAACTTACAACATAAAGACACAGCTGATAAAAATATGTTAAATACTATCTTTAATACTATAGATGAGTGTGTAGTTACAGTAGATGAGAATGGAATAATAACTATGATGAGTAATGGATATAAACAATTTATTAATTGTGAAAATCCTGAGGGAAAGCATGTAACTGAGGTTATTGAAAACACGAAATTACATATAGTAGCGAAGACAGGTGTAAGAGAATTTGGAGAAATTCAGGAAGTTAATGGGCATAAGATGATTTCTATGAGGGTTCCTATTAAGAAAGATGGTAAAGTTGTAGGGGCCATTGGGAAGGTAATGTTTAAAGATTTAAGTAATTTTAATGTATTAAGTGCTAAACTAAACAACTTAGAAAAAGAAGTTGAATATTATAAAAGTGAATTAAGTAAGGATCTTAAAGCAGTATATACTTTTAATAATATTATAGGAAGCAGTATTAAAAGCCTGGAGGTAATTAATCTGGCTAGAAAAGTGAGTAATACTGATTCAAACGTTTTAATTACGGGTGAAAGTGGAACCGGTAAAGAACTTTTTGCTCATTCTATTCACAATGCTAGTAGAAGATGTTCTAAACCCTTTGTAAAAATTAATTGTGGAGCTATTCCAGCAGAGCTTTTTGAGTCGGAAATGTTTGGTTATGAAGAAGGAGCTTTTACTGGAGCTAAAAAAACTGGTAAGAAAGGTAAGTTTGAATATGCAGATGGTGGTACTATTCTTTTAGATGAAATTGGTGATATGCCTATGAATATGCAAGTTAAACTGCTAAGGGTTATTCAAGAAAAGGAGCTCACGCGGGTTGGCGGAAATGATTGTATTAAAGTTGATATAAGAATTATTGCTGCTACTAATAAGTCACTAGAGCAGTTAATTAAAGATGGAAAGTTTAGAGAAGATTTGTATTATAGGTTGGATGTTATGCATTTAAGAATACCAGCCTTAAGAGAAAGAGTAGAAGATATTGAAGAACTTTCAAATGAACTTCGGATAAAAACATGTGAAAAATATAAGGTTTACTCTGAGGGAATTTCTAGGGAAGCTATTGATTATTTAAAAACTTATAACTGGCCGGGCAATATAAGGGAGCTTGAAAATGTAATAGAAAGAGCTATAAATTTGCTTGATTCAGACCTTTCTATAATGCCAAAGCATTTACCAGAAAAGATAATTAAGAGTAAGATAAAAAAATATTCATTAGAAAATAATTATTTAAAAGAGGTTGTTGAAAATATTGAAAAAGACCTTATTATGGAGTGCATAAAAAAAACAGGTGGAAATAAAAAAGAAACGGCAAAAATATTAGGGCTTAGTAGAACTGGATTATATAAAAAATTAAATAGATACAATTTAATGGAATCATGCAATCTACAATAGTGCACATGTAAACTTTGTTTACATGTGCCATTTTTATGTAACAAAAGATGCTGTAATTTAGCTGAAAACTTTAAGACGAAATAAATGAATAGTCAGATCAACACGTGTAAATCACTTTTGGCTATTTTTTTTAACAAAGTGATTATAGAATAAATTGGACAAGTAGATGGGATTATTAATGTTAACTAAGTTTACAGTTATAATTATAATTTGTTTTATAATATTGAAAGAGGTTGGTATGGTGCACTTTACAAGAGTTTGAATACTTGGCATGAAAAATGCTTGTATAATATGTATATACAAAGGAAATATATTAAAGTAGATGATAAATTCCTATAAGAAATATAAGAAATATAAGAAATATAAGAAATATAAGAGAAAAATAAATGGAGGTTTTAATATGAGAGAAGTAGTAATTGTAGGAGCAGCAAGAACAGCAATAGGAAGCTTTGGAGGAACATTATCAAGTATATCAGCAGTAGAAATGGGAACTGTTGCAGCTAAAGAGGCTATAAAAAGATCTGGTATTAAACCAGAGCTTGTGGATGAAGTTATTATCGGTAATGTAGTGCAAGCGGGACTTGGTCAGAATATTGCAAGACAAATATCAATACATGCAGGTATTCCTGAAGAAGCTTCAGCGCTTACAATAAATAAGGTATGTGGATCAGGACTTAGAGCTGTAAGCATGGCAGCACAATTTATTATGTGTGGAGATGCAGAGATAGTTTTAGCAGGTGGAACTGAAAGCATGAGCAACGCTCCATATTTACTTCCAAACAATAGATGGGGTTCAAAAATGGGAGATGGAAAAGTAGTTGATTCTATGATTAAAGATTCCTTGTGGGACGCATTTAACGATTATCATATGGGTGTTACAGCAGAAAATATTGCACAGCAGTGGAATATAACAAGAGAAGAGCAAGATCAATTTTCTTTAAATAGTCAATTAAAAGCAGAAAAAGCAATAAAAACAGGCAAATTTAAAGATGAGATTGTACCAATTGAAATTCCTCAAAGAAAAGGTGACCCAATAATATTTGATACGGATGAATACCCAAAAATGGGTTCAACTATAGAAAAACTAGGAAAGTTAAAACCAGCATTCCAAAAAGGAGGTACTGTAACAGCAGGAAATGCTTCAGGAATAAATGATGGTGCAGTTATGTTTATAGTAATGTCAAAGGATAAAGCAGAGCAATTAGGGCTTAAACCTCTAGTTACAATTAAATCCTATGGATCAGGTGGAGTAGATCCAAAGATAATGGGATATGGGCCAGTTACTGCAACTAGAAAAGCATTATCCAAAGCAGGAATGACTATTGCCGATCTAGATTTAATAGAAGCTAATGAAGCTTTTGCTTCTCAATCAATAGCTGTAGCTAGAGATTTAGGATTTGATCCAGAAAAAGTAAATGTTAATGGTGGAGCTATAGCATTAGGTCATCCAGTAGGAGCTTCAGGCGGAAGAATACTTATTACATTAATTTATGAAATGATAAAAAGGGATGCTAAAACGGGACTTGCTACATTATGTATAGGTGGAGGTCAAGGAACTGCGATTATAGTTGAAAGATAATTTTAAAATAGGGCCAGCAGAAAATGCTGGTTCTTTTTATTTACTATAAAATAATGTAATTATTTAGTAACTTTAATAATATTAATTAAGTAAGAGTATAATTTAAACAATGTAATAAATTGGTAAAAAATATAATTAAATGTATTTAATAAGAATGTGCCATAATACTAAGGAATAAATACTTATATTATGGTATAATCATAACCATAGGAGTGATATAGATGGTTAAAATAAAAAATGCTGTACCAAACATTTTTACCTTAAGCAATATGTCTTGTGGAATTATGTCTATACTTATGAGTTTTGAAGGAAACTATATAATAGCAGCACTATTTATCTTTTTGGCAGGAATATTTGATAGATATGATGGCAGAATAGCCAGGTATTTAAAAGTAGACAACGATTTAGGTAAAGAACTAGATTCATTATGTGACTTGATATCTTTTGGGTTAGCACCTTCAATATTGATATTTAATATTTATAATTTTATTCAGTTAGGATCTATTGGATATTTAATGGTTTTAATTTTTCCGGTAGCAGGAGCATATAGATTAGCAAAATATAACATTACAGATTTTGATGGAGTTTTTTCAGGGATCCCCATCACTATTACAGGCACATTTTTAGCACTTTATGCTTTAATTATGTTTAATAAAGCTTCAAATTTAGGACCTACTATGTTTTTAATGGTCGTATTATCTTATTTGATGGTAAGTAATTTAAAATTTAAAAAAAGGTAGTAATATGATTTAAATAAAGTATATTTTTAATGCAATTATAATAGTAATCTCATCTTAAGATGAGAACCTCACCTTGTGGTGAGGTTTTTTACTTTCTAAATTTATAGTAATATTCAGGTGTATCTTCAGTAATAGTTTTGAATTCATACCCTAACTTTTCATAATATTTTATGATTCCAGGTAGAGCTTTCACAGTATTTTTGTTATTAAAATTACAATGCATTAGGATTATTGCTATATTTTTATTGCCTTTAATTATTTGGGAGTTTTTAATAAGTTGTGATGGGCTTAAATCAGGGTCTATACCATCACATATATTAACGTTCCAGTCATATACTTTGAAATTATTTTTGTGAAGACCTTCTAAAGAAAAAGCATTTAGGCGTTTAGAACTACCACCAGGAAATCTAATAACCTTAGGAGCAAAACCTGTGACTGCTTCGATTTTATCAGAGGTTTTCGCCATTTCATCAATAAATTCATCGCAGCTTCTATATATTTTTTTGAAATTATGACTATAGGTGTGAAGACCTATACTATGACCTTCACTATATATCCTCTTAAGAAGTGACTCCTTTCCTTCAATTTCCTTTCCCACTACAAAAAAAGTAGCTTTTACATTTTCTTTTTTTAATACATCTAATAAAGCAGCTGTAACAACGTATGTAGGACCATCATCAAAAGTTAAATATGCAAATTTTGAAGTTTGAATATCACCAGAATCTTTAAATGAAGTATTCAACGGTATAAATGTCTGACTGTTTTTCTGTAGATTATTAATAGGCAGATTGTAAGCTAATAACAAGATAATAATAGTTGTAGAAACAAGAAAAATATTTTTTTTTCTGATATTCATATTATCACACCTTTAGTTTTTGTCATAATTAGTGTACCCAAAGAAAATTGTATTAAAGCAATAATTTTTATGTAAAATTTTCATATAAGGTGTCATAGAAATTTCTAAATCATTGACAATCAATACTGAAATTTTGTATAATTGCGTTATTCCCTAAAGTTAGAATCTTCTGACTGAATGGAAAAATAAAGTAATAAAAATAAAGAAGTATGAAGTTCATCCTACGTGCTTTGCAAAAGAACTTTAAACTGGGAATTTCATACTTGATATATTCGTTATAGGAGAAAGAAGAAAATAAACATATAGAATAGGAGAGGTTGAGTATGCAACAAACACCGAATTCTAACAGGCTTCATATAGCTATATTTGGGAAAAGAAATGTGGGTAAGTCAAGTTTGATTAATGCGCTTACAGGTCAGGATATCGCTTTAGTATCGGATTTAGCAGGAACCACTACAGATCCTGTATATAAGGCAATGGAACTTCTTCCAATAGGCCCAGTGGTTATTATAGATACTGCCGGACTTGATGATGAGGGGGATATAGGTGTACTTCGGGTAAAGAAAACCAAAGAAGTTATGGATAAAACGGACTTAGCACTTTTAGTTATAGATGGGGATGGGGAAGATTTATCTTTCGAGAGTGAATGGTATGAAGATTTAAAGAATAGAAAAATACCTGTAGTAGGGGTTATAAATAAGATGGATAAAAAGGTAGTATCAATAGAAGATATCCAAAAGATAATAGGTATAAATTTTGTTATGGTTAGCGCAAAGAACAAGGTTAATATTGATGAACTCAAAAAGGCTATTATGAAGATGGCACCAGAGGATTTTGAGAAAAGTACAATTGTTGGTGATTTAGTAAAACCAAAGGCAAGAGTAATAGTTGTAGCACCACAAGATATTCAAGCACCCAAAGGGAGATTAATACTTCCACAGGTTCAAATAATAAGAGATCTTCTTGATAATGATGCGATGGCACTTGTGGTAAAGGACAGTGAACTAGGCGATATTTTAGCTTCATTAAAGGACAAACCGGATTTAGTAATCACAGATTCGCAGGTATTTAAGAAAGTTAATGCTATAATTCCAAAAGATGTACCACTGACTTCTTTTTCTATACTTATGGCTAGGTATAAAGGAGATTTAAACAGTTTAGTTAGCGGTGCAAGGGCTATAGATACTTTAAAGCCCCGAGATAAGGTTCTTATAGCAGAAGCCTGTACCCATCATCCTTTAGAAGGAGATATAGGGCGAGAAAAACTTCCTATATGGCTTCAAGAAAAAGTGGGTGGAAAGTTAGATATAACAGTTTGTGCGGGAAGTTCTTTCCCTGAAGATTTAAGCGAATATAAGCTAATAGTTCATTGCGGAGCATGCATGTTTAATAGACAACAGTTAATGTCAAGGATTAAAAAGGCTAATTTAGAGGGATTACCTATTACCAATTTTGGGATAGCCATAGCTCATATAAATGGTATATTAGATAGAGTACTTAGTGCTTTTGAGTAGTATTATATAAAATAAATATAGGTGCAACTTAATTTGAAGGGATGATGAAAGTAATGGTAACTATTAGTGTTTGTGTTGGGAGTGCCTGTCATTTAAAGGGATCTTCTAAAGTGATAGAGGAATTACAAAAGTTAATTGAAAAAAATAAGGTATCAGTGATGGTAGAACTTAAAGGGGCATTTTGTATTGGTAGATGCACAGAGGGAGTTTCTGTAACTGTGGATGATAAAGAATTTTTTTCATTAAATGAGAATAATGTAGAATCATTTTTCAACGAAACTATTATGAGAGGTATGTAATATGAGTAATCTAAATTTTTCTAAAGCAAATTGTAAAAATTGTTATAAATGCCTTCGATCATGTGCTGTAAAGGCAATAAAATTTGAGAATGGTCAAGCTACAATAGATGTAGAAAGATGTATCGAATGTGGACATTGTCTTACGGTATGTCCACAAAATGCTAGAGAGATTAAAAGTGATATGGATATAGTTAAATTGGCAATACATTCAGGAAAAAAAGTCATAGTAAGTTTAGCACCCTCTTTTGCTGGTTTTTTTGATGTGCATGCAGGTAGAGTTGTTGCTGCTTTAAAGAAGTTAGGATTTACTATAATAGAAGAAACTGCAGTAGGGGCAGAAGTAGTATGTGAATTATATAATGATTATATAAGAGATAATAAACAAGATGTTTATATAACTACAGCATGTCCATCAACTAATTATTTAGCAGAAAAATATTATAAAGAAATTATACAATACTTAATTCCTAGTGTATCTCCAATGATAGCTCATGGTAAGTTATTAAAAAATAAATTTGGCGGAGACAGTTTTGTTGTGTTTATAGGGCCATGTCTTTCAAAAAAATCTGAGTTTGATAGTTATTTAAAAGAAAATATAATCAATGCTGTATTAACTTTCGATGAAGTGGATTCTTGGATTCTTAAATCTGGTATAAAAATGGATGAGCTCGAGGAAGAAGACTTTAATACATCTCCTTATAGTAAAGGTCAAGGATTCCCCATAGGTGGAGGTATTATAGAGGCTATGGGGAATAGATTAAAAGAAAGTAAGCTTAATGTTATTAATGTGAGTGGTATGGAAGAGTGCAAAGAAGTGTTTAGTAGCATTAAAAATGGTAATTTAAAAGACATTTTTATTGAAGTCAGTGCATGTAAGGGAAGTTGTGTTGGTGGACCAGTTATGGTTAAAAATGGTGAAAATTATTATGCTAAATTAAATAAAGTAAAAAAATACATAAGTTGTCGTAAAAGTTATAATAATTCAAGATGTATAGAGGTACCTAAGGATATGAGTTTCTATAGAGGATTTACTGAAAAACCTATTAAAAGGGTTATAGCTACAAAAGAAGAAATCATAACTATTATGAAAACAATGGGAAAATATGAACTTAAAGATGAACTAAATTGTGGGGTGTGTGGATATGACACATGCAGAATAAAGGCTCAAGCTATATTTGAAGGTATGGCGGAAACAAATATGTGCCTTTATTATATGAGAACTAAAGCAGAAAGTCTTTCTAATGAAATTGTGGAAAATACTGCTAGTATTCTAATTCTACTTGATGGGGAAATGAATGTAAGGGAGATAAACCCAGCGGCCAAGGCTATATTTAAAATACAATCTGAAAATATTATAGGCAAACCTATATCTTTACTTATTGATGATGAGAATTTTAAAAAGGTAAGAGAAACTGGAGAAAGTATAATAGGTAAAAAGGTTAGTTACCTAAAATATGGAGTAGTGTTTATTGCGAATATAGTATATATTCCTAAGCAAGATATGGTGCTGGTGAGTATGATTAATATTATGGCTGAAGAGAAAAATAAAAAAGAATTAATGAAGGTTAAAGAAAATACGTTAAACGCTGCTCAAGAGGTTATAGAAAAACAAATGAGGGTTGCTCAAGAGATAGCAAGTCTTCTTGGTGAAACAACAGCAGAGACAAAGATTATTTTAACTAAGCTCAAGAAAATAGTAGCAGGTGAAGACATTGAGTAAAACGGAGCTATTTATTGATGTAGCGTATGATAGCTTGATAAAAAAAGGTGAGGAACTCTGTGGTGATAGGGTAGATACTATAAGACTTGAAGATAGCACTATAATTGTCTTGGCAGATGGACTAGGTAGTGGGGTCAAAGCTAATATACTAGCATCACTTACAGCTAAAATTGCCAGCACTATGCTCAAAGAAGGAGCAGATATCTATGAAACTGTAGACACTATAGTAAATACGCTCCCAGTGTGTAAGGTGAGAAATATTGCCTATTGTACTTTTACTCTGATGAAAATTTATAATGATGGAAGAGCATATATTGCAGAATATGATAATCCACCTTTCTTTTTAATAAGAAATGGTAATGATACTTACATCGATAAAAAAGAAAGTATTATTAATGAAAAAAGAGTAGTTGAAAGTCAATTTACACTGCAAGAGGGTGATGTACTTACGGTAGTAAGTGATGGATGTATTCATGCGGGTATTGGGAATATATTAAATTTAGGCTGGAGCTGGGATAATGTTCAAAATTACTTGACTCGGAATACTCGCTGTAGAAGAAGTTCGAAAAACATTGCTAAGGATTTAATTCAGGTATGTTGGGATTTATATGGAGGAAAACCGGGGGATGATACTACTGTTGTATGTGTAAAAGCTCGAAAACCTGAGTATATTGATTTATTTACTGGGCCACCTAAAGACCCGAGTCACGATAGTTATATTATTAAAGAATTCATGAGTGGAACTGGAAAAAAGATTATTTGTGGAGGAACAACTTCTAATATAGCAAGCAGAGAACTAGGGCGCGAGCTTAAAGTTAATTTGGATTTTTTTGACAAAGACGTACCACCTACGGCAACTATGGATGGAATAGATTTAATAACTGAAGGGGTTTTAACTATAAGCAAGGCAATAGAAAAGTTAAATGATTATGAGGCAAGTTTTGAAAGTCAAGAGAAAAATTGTGATTTAGAAGGTAAGGATGGGGCTAGCAGACTTGTTAAAATGCTTATAGAAGATTGCACTCATTTTAATTTATGGGTAGGTAAGGCTATAAATCCAGCACATCAAAACCCGAATTTCCCAATAGATTTTAGTATTAAGCTAAAACTTGTGAACCAACTAGTGGATTGCATGAAAAGACTAGGGAAATATGTTTCTATTAATTACCTATAAAAAAAACAGCAAGATCTGCTGTTTTTCGTAATTATTCGTATTAACGTTTTGAATAGTGTGTATGAAGAAGTTCATGAGATTTTTCACCATAAGGCTCTCCAAGGAATTCTTCATATATTTTTTTGATGTAAGGATTCTCATGAGATTTCCTTATAGTCTTGTTTTTGTCTTCACTATATAAAACAGACATTCTTTTTTCTAATATATCTTCATAATCATTTGCATAAGGCTGTCCACCACCATTAATACATCCACCAGGACAAGCCATAATTTCGATTAAGTGATAGTTAGCTTCACCGACCCTAATAGCTTCTAATAATTTACGAGCATTTCCAAGTCCACTAGCTATAGCAACTTTAATATCAATGTCGTTAATTTTTACGCAAGCTTCTTTTATGCCTTCCATACCTCGAACTTCTTCAAAATCTACATTTTCTAGTGTTTCTTTTGTTAGCCACTCATAAGCAGTACGAAGTGCAGCTTCCATAACTCCGCCAGATGTACCGAATAAAACTCCAGCACCAGTAGATTCTCCAAGTGGATTATCGAATTCTTCATCTTGTAATGAGTTAAAATCAATTCCAGCTTCTTTTATCATTTTAGCAAGTTCTCTTGTGCTTATAACTATATCTACATCTGGTATTCCGTTTGTAGCCATCTCCGGACGTGCAGCTTCATATTTTTTTGCAAGGCAAGGCATTACGGATACAACTATCATGTCTTTTGCCTCTATATTCATTTTGCCAGCAAGGTATGTTTTAGCAACAGCACCCCACATTTGTTGTGGTGATTTACAAGTAGATGGAATATCTAATAAATCACTAAATTGATGTTCAAAGAAGTTAACCCAACCAGGACAACAGCTTGTAAGCATTGGAAGTTTTCCACCATGTTGTAATCTATGAGCAAATTCGCTAGCCTCTTCCATTATTGTTAAGTCAGCTGCAAAATCAGTATCAAATACTTTAGTAAATCCTAAAGCTCTTAGTGCAGCCACCATTTTTCCGGTAACAGCAGTACCATGTGGAAGTCCAAATTCTTCACCTAGTGCGGCGCGAACAGCAGGAGCAGTTTGAACAACTACAACTTTTTCTGTTTGGTCAAGAGCATTCCAAACTTTAGAAGAGTTATTAACTTCTGTTAATGCGCCAGTTGGACATACGGCAACACATTGCCCGCAGAAAGTACAAGTTGTTTCTCCTATTGGTAATGCAAAAGCAGTGGATACAACAGTGGCAAATCCTCTACCTACACCGGATATAGCTCCAACAGTTTGAATTTCATTACAAACAGTTTCACAACGTCTGCATAATATACATTTATTTGGATCGCGAATAATAGAACTACTTGAATTATCTATAGGGTAAGTTGACATTTCACCTTTATAGCGAATTTCGCGAATACCTAGTTCTGCAGCTAATCTTTGTAATTCACAAACAGTATTTTTTTCGCATAGTAAGCAGTCTTGTGGATGGTCAGATAGAATTAATTCAAGCACTGTTCTACGTGCTTTAATAGCTCTAATTGAAGTTGTTTTAACGACCATTCCCTCTGTAGCAGGAGTTGAACAAGCAGGGGCTAAGTTTCTTCGACCGATTACTTCAACTACGCACACCCGACAGGAACCTGGGTGGTTTGTAGTTATCCCATCATGCATATTTAAATGACATAATGTTGGAATGGTTATATTTAACATTTTTGCAGCTTGTAGAATAGTTGTGCCTTGTTTTACGTGGATTTTTTTATCATTTATAGTAAGGGTAATTAAACTCACAGCGTGCACCTCTTTCTTATATTTCTATATTTTAGATTCATTGATATATTATTTTTTTATAATTGCATTAACTGGACATGCAACTAGGCAGGCGCCACATTTAATACATTTATCTTGATCAATAACATGTATTGTTTTAACTTTTCCACTTATGCAGTTAACAGGACATTGTCTTGCACATTTTGTACATCCGATGCATTTATCCGTGATAGTGTATCTTAATAAATTTTTGCATACTCCAGCAGGGCAAGTTTTTTGGTATACGTGAGCTTCGTATTCTTCTTTGAAATATTTCATAGTACTTAATACTGGATTTGGAGCAGTTTGTCCCAGACCACATAGTGAAGTATCTTTGATTGTATTTGCAAGTGATTTTAGCTTGTGTAAATCTAGTTTTGTTCCATTACCTTTTGAAATTTTATCTAACATTTCAAGAAGACGTTTATTTCCTACTCTACAAGGGGTACATTTACCACAAGACTCTTCTACAGTGAATTCTAAGTAGAATTTAGCAATATCAATCATACAGTTATCTTCATCCATAACAATCATACCACCGGAACCCATCATAGATCCTATAGCACCAAGTGATTCATAATCTATTGGAGTATCTAAGAATTCTGCTGTAATACATCCGCCGGATGGACCGCCTGTTTGAACAGCTTTAAATTCACGACCGTTCTTAATTCCGCCACCAATATCATATATAATTTCTCTAAGGGTTGTACCCATTGGAACTTCTACCAGTCCAACGTTATTGATTTTACCAGCAAGAGCGAAAACTTTTGTGCCCTTAGATGTAGCAGTTCCTATAGAACTATACCACGCAGCACCTTTGCTTACGATAGCTGGAATATTTGCAAGAGTTTCAACATTGTTAACACAAGTTGGTTTATTCCATAATCCACTTTGTGCTGGGAATGGCGGTTTATTAGTTGGTTCTCCACGTTCACCTTCAATAGATTGAATTAAGGCAGTTTCTTCTCCACATACGAAAGCACCAGCACCATATTTAATCTCTATATCAAAGCTAAAATCAGTTCCTAAAATATTTTTACCGAGAAGTCCTAGCAAGCGAGCCTGACCTATAGCTGTTCTTAATCTACTAATTGCAAGAGGGTACTCTGCTCTAATATAAATATTTCCAATAGAAGCACCAATACTATAACCAGCTATTGCCATTGCTTCTAGAACACTGTGAGGATCACCTTCAAGAATAGATCGGTCCATGAAAGCACCGGGGTCACCTTCATCAGCATTACAAATTATGAATTTTTGATCAGCATCGTACATTTTAGCAAAAGACCATTTTTTACCAGTTGGGAAGCCGCCGCCACCTCTTCCTCTTAAGCCTGAATCAATTATTAATTTTATAATATCATCTTGAGACATTTCTGTAATTACGCTGCCGAGTGCTAAGTAACCATCTTCAGCAATGTATTCTTTTATGTCTTCAGGATTAATGAGTCCACAGTTTCTAAGAGCAATTCTTACTTGCTTCTTATAAAAAGGCATATCCTCTTGTTTTTTTATTTTTACTTTTGCACTTGGATCTTCAAATAAAAGTCTATCTATAACATTACCTTTTAATAAGTGCTCTTTAACTATTTCTTCTGCATCAGATGGCTTAACAGTAACGTAGAATACGTTATCAGGAGAAACCTTAACAATTGGACCTTTTTCACAGAATCCAAAACAACCAGTTATATGGGCAGTTACTTCATCAGACAGTCCAGCAGCTGAGATTTCCTTTTGAAGGTTTGCTAATATTTCTTCACTTTGAGCTGACATGCATCCTGTACCACCACAAACTGATAAATACCTTGTACACCTATTACCTTCAGAAGATTTCTCAAGTTCTTCGTTTATTTTCCTAAGTTCTAGTAATGTATTATATCTATTTTGAATACTTTTTAGTTCATTAAAAGAATTAATTT
>JBLHPD010000134.1:0-13534 GCA_047624165.1 Clostridium sp.
AGAACTGATATTACAATTTTCTTTTTCATATTTTAATACCCCCTATAATTATTTTATTTTAAAAAACACAACAAAATCGCTCGACACTTTAATAATATTATGATTATTGTTTATGCCCTAAAGCTCTTATTATATTTCTAATACTAATTCCATTACTATTTTTTCTTTTTGGGATAAATCAGTTAAAATTTTAGAAGCTTGATTTATATAATCAATATTTTTTGTTTCAGCGGTCTTTTCAAATAAACCTGATACTCGTGTCCATAAGAGCGCTATTTCAACAAACATTTCGTACGCTTCATTTAGTTTTTCTATTTTTAATAAATCATAGCTTTCTTTCAAAAAATCCCTGTATAAATTTCTAAATAAAGCACCACCTGTGCCTCCTTTTTCCATTAACATTGCTGTTGTTCCGAAATCTCGTTCAATGTCCTTACTATTTTTAAACCATTTCTTTATTTCTTCACTCGCTTTTAACACTCCTTTATATCCGATATTTTTTATAGGTGGATTTAAATAATCTTTAGCATTGTTTTTTATGGCAACAACTATGGATTTTTTTATGTCATAATTTTCATTAGTGCTGTGTATTGTATAGCTTAAATTTTTAGAAGACATTGGACCTTTTTCTTTCCTTGCTAGTTCAAGATTGTTAAGTTGAGTTTTAACTTTGCTGCCCTGTTGTTTGGTGTCCACTAGGTAAGCAAAATTTTCATCATACCCATACATAGCCACGTAGTGTCCAGCAAAGTGTATTTTATTTGTGAAATACTCTAAATGATAGCAATCAAGCTTGAGCGCAACAGGAATATTTTTATCAATATCAATTTTAACATTTTCTAAAGCCCTTTTGCATGATGAAGTTTCCTTTACTTCTAATTTCAAATTTAAATTTTTTACAATGTTTTTAGTCAATTCATCTGGTTTTATTCTTCCACCAATAAAAGGGAAATCCATTATTTTCATATTCCAAAATATGAAACCCATCCCTTCGCCTATGCCAAAAAGCATTGGTTCTGAAAGATTAATATCAATATGATTTAAAAGTGATCCGGCCGCAGTTGTTTCACAATGCTGACCATTGAATGGTTTGAAATCTTTAATTATATTCATCATAACAACTCCTTAAACTAATTCTTTGCTTAAATTTTTTTCTATGTTTTCTTTTTTGTCATCTCATTGCAAGGTTTTACAATTTATTATTTAAATCCTCAATAACTTCATTATATATTAATTATTTCTTTAACAACATGTGCAAGAAGAATCAAACTACTTGTATAAACATTCAATTCTTTATTTGATTTAACATGTTTTCACTTGAAAATATATCTAGTAAACTGCTCTGTGGTTTTTGTAATTACTTATACAAGTACTCTAACTTAACAGCTTATTGACATTATTCAACAACTAACTAATTATTCCTCTATTTACTGTAAATTCCTTATAAATATAAAGGCCAATCAATTAGATTTAACATCACCTTAACTTCTTTGTTAAATGTATATTGAAGCATATTGCAAGATTTTCACATTACCCTCTCTTTCACTATGCTATAATAAACCCATACTAAACCCAAGGAGGCACCTATGAAAATCTACAACAAACTAATCCGCGATAAAATACCTGAAATCATCAAAGCTACAGGTAAAAAATTTTATGCACACTACGCTGAAAAAGAAGACCTACTCCCCTTACTTGAAACTAAATTAAATGAGGAAGTTTCTGAATATTTAGAAGCCAAAAACCTAGAAGAACTTGCCGACGTTATGGAAGTTTTATTTGGTCTTGCTAGTGTTCTTGGATATTCCGAGGAAGATTTAATTAATAAAAGAAATGAAAAAAAAGAATCCAGAGGTGGCTTTGAAAAAGGCATAGTTCTTGAAAAGGTTTATGACTAGACAAATCCCTCCATAGCATTTCTCTATGGAGGATTCTTATAATTTCTTTACTATGACTTTAACGATATTTTTAATATCAAAAAGACTTATTTTTTACTAATAACTTTATTTCCTTTAACTCCTCTTTAAATACATTTTCAAAATTAATCATTTCATTTATCATAAACTTAATTATTTTGTCCCATTGATTATTGTCATATAAACTAACTCCGGTAATCTCTGATTTAATTCTACAAGCCTTTTTCTCATTTAATCTTTCCCATACTAATTGTTTACTTGAAGCTTTTTCTATGCTCTCTTTTTTTTCATTAAGTTTGTCAAATACAAATTTATTGAATTCAGTTTTTACAGTGGAGATATATAATTCAACTCTGGCACTATTTTACCAAAAGCAAAATTGTATGCTATTCCTGACACTCCTGCACCTGCACTAATACCTACACAAATCTTATTTATTATAGTGCAAAAACATTATTTGCTATTATCTTTATTTATATTTATGGCAATACACAATTTAGAAGGGCCGATGGTTAAATTCTTAAATTGAGTTTTTGTAAGTTATGACCATTATTTGCTGGGAAATGAATATGGTAACGGTAAGACTATAAACAATATACCAATCAAAAGTTATTGTTAAATTAAATTTAATTAGATTTAACATCATTATTAACTGTGAGTTAGCTCCCTAAAATCAATGGTTTTAGTATATTACTTGTTAAATACAGTAAAGTGTTAATTAAATTCTTGTTAAATTTAACTGGATTCTGCCCCTGAAGCTACATAAGCTAGACCCTTATACTCTCTAAATGTACCTATATCAAATGGTCCAATGATACTCATACATTTTTGTGCAGATAAAAATTTGTCTTGCTTAACTTTTAAATAAAAAAAGCTATCAAAATGTTTTTTACATTTGATAGCTTTTGTAATTATCTACTAGGTACTTCCAATCAGTTCAATATATTTTCAACTTAATTTCCTTCTAACAATGCCTGAAACCCTCTTGGAATGCCTAGTGCTCTGCACATTGCGCTAATACTGTATTTATACTTATTTGCCAAAATAAGTTCTATTTTCGTCCCATTATCAGCGCTGCTTGCTTTAAAATATCATTTTCCATCTCTAACCTAGCATTTTCTTTTTTTAATTTAAGCAACTCATTTTCGGCATCGCTACGGTTATCTTTTGCTTTAAATGATCCAGTACTACTATAATCTGCAACCCATTTATTAATAGTGGATTTAGCCACCCCGTATTCTCTTGATATTTCTGCAATAACCTTACCATTATTCCTAAGTGCTACTAGTTGTTTTTTAAATTCCTCAGTATAATTTTTTCCGTTTCTTCCCATGATATAAATTACTCTCTCTTTCTCATATTTTTATATTATATCATGTCCGAATATTTATTGTACAACTAATCATAACCTATCCACTCTACACCAACACCTTCTCTTCTATCAATTGTCCTAAGTGCCCTGTCACTAACCTCTATTATAAGTCCAAGAACATAGTCATGATCTCTTGAATTTACAACATCAAGCACTCCGCCCTTCCATTTATTAGAGTTCTTTGTAAATGCTAACCTGTAATTATCAAGTTTTCCTATTCCAAGTACAGCATAATCCTTCTGTGCATTATAAGAATACATATCATAACCGGGGCATATTGCAAAATAAAATTATATTTTAATATTTAAAATACATAAAAAAAACAGATAAGTGCAAACCTATCCATTTATATTTCTAATTTTTAAACCATTTGTGGCTTTATTATTTATGAATATATATATTATATTTTTCCCATAACCTCTGCAACAACACCAGTTCCAGTAAAATTATTTCTTAATAATTCAAGATACATTCTGTTTCCAAACATACCACCTGTCATGCTGTCTACTGATTTCATCATTCTTATTAGTATAAGCTTCTGTGATTCTATTGGCATTTTAGTTGTTTCAGCAATTTCACTGAATTCATTAAATATGTCTTTTTCAATTTCGTTAAAAGTATAAATACTTCCTTTATCCTCTAAAGTATAATATATTTTTGTGTAACAATCACTTATAAACTCATCTGTTATATTTTTATCATCATAATACTTTCTAAATACAAATTGTTCAAATGGTCCTACTAATTTCAATATTCCCACATCTTGATATATGTCTTCAAATTCATTATTAAACGACTCTTTTACAAGTAGCATTGTTTGTTTTTTATTTTCTTTAATCTTACCTGCAACCAAATAATTACAACTATTTGTGCATTGTATTTCTGATTCTTTCTTACTTCCACAGCAAGTTGAACAAATAATTTCATTTAAAGCCGGACATTTTCTTGAAAATTTTATTTTTTTATTACAAAGTGTACATTTTGCCATTTACTATTTACCTCATTTCGTGTCTTGATTTTCATTTCTATTCACTTCTTTTTATGAATTACTGTACCTTATATTATTATACCCCAATTACTTACACCCATCAAAGAAAGTCTTTAAATTAGTTGAAAATATATTCGATCAAAATGAGGTTAAGGTAGTAGATATGATAAATTTAATTAGATTTAGCAGCCTTATTAACTATAACTTAACTCCCTAAAATCAATGGCTTACGTGCATTACTAGTTAAATACAATAAAGTGTTGAATTAGATTCTTATTAAATTTAACTAGATTCTAATTATCCTTAACTATGCTTAATACCATTTTATCATAATAATCTTGCTAAATTAGGTAATGAAGTCACGTTGAAAATTAATAATGATACCATCCTACTTATAAGTCACAAAAAAATAATGGATTAAGGTCTACATTCTTTATTTCAGTTTGAGTTTATGCTAAACAGATTTTAATTTAGAAACAGCAGCATTAATCAAATGACGAACCTTTTTCACCTCTGCCATCTCCCATTTAGTTAAAAATCTTATAAACCCAATATTTTTGCTATCTCCGATTACTAACAAGAGTAGCTCAACTACATCCCTATTTGTTTGTTTCAATTGTTCAATAAGTTCGTTTTTTTTATCTTCGCTAACATTTAGAATACTCAGATATAGTTCATCGGCATAAAATGGTTTATATATTTCCCATCCCTTATGTGTGAAAACTATCATAGGAAGCCGTCCATTATAATCTATATCTAAATAATTATTGACAATCATCCAATCTACCTTTTTAGTTATTTCTTTAATGGTTAATTGCTGACAGTAGCCATAACTAGGACATAAATCCAGTCCTTTTTCTAATATCTTTTTATCTTTTGAGCCTTTTATAATCTTCGCAAGCATTGTTCTACCAGCTACTAAAATTATTTCATCCGCTGCTCTAAGGATATTATAAATATCCTTTTCGGGTAGAACTGTCTGTTCTCTTAAGTCACTTAGTTGATACTGTATCTTAGTTTTTCTACCCATAAAGATCATCCTTTCGCTAACATATTTTGGTTCAAAATTTTATAAAAACTAAAATGGTTCATCATCCTGTGTCTAGATAAAACTAAAAAAACAATCTTAATCGTCTTCATCTCTACCTTCAGTACAAATCTCGTCTAGATATCCATCATCAATATCTGACCCTCTATTTTTATATGGAACTGAACGCACTCTACCCATTTTGTAATAGTCTGCAAATTCTCTTTCTTCATATTTTTTTGTCCAGGCTGTACATTGGATAGTCTAGTATATCTATATATGCTGTTTTATCTGCATAAAGATAATTTTTTCTCTTAAAACTTTAAAATTAGAAATTCCATAAGGTATTCTCTTCATATAAGGTAGCTCCTTTATTTTAATTTCTATTCACTACTTTTTATGAATTTATATGCCTTATATTATTATAACCCAATTACTTACTATCATAAAAGAAAGTCTTTATACTACCCCCTAAATTTTTAATTTTTAATTTTCTACTTTCTTTTCTTACAACATCAACGCTTGCGTTCCAAATATATGCATAACCATCCTCAACTAATCCATTATTCATCTCCTTGTCTTAAATTTGAGAGGAGTGAAATTATAAATGAATGATACTCAAAAAGATAATTTATTCTATGTTTGTTCACTCATAGAATTTATAGGAAGAAAGACGAAAAATAGAAGAGCAACTATTGTAAAAATACTTGGAAAGAAGGAATTAGATAGGCAGCTGGAACTTGCTGATGTTAATCATTGTTTATCATTTGAGCAAGTATCAGATGAGATAATAGAGTATTTTAATATACAAGAAGGTGATTATGATTCAGTAGGGTTATGTAAATATAATGCACCAAATTTCCAAGCAATAGGCAAAGAATATCAAAGATTAATAATAGATGTATTTTCGGCTACCACACTTATAAAGCAGTTCTAATTCATCTACTCTTTCAACCAATGCCTCTACACAAGCACTTGCTCGCTTGTAGCTTAAAAAATCACGTTCCAAAAACCATCGCAATGTTCTCTCAAAATGCTCTATAATAACATCAGGATTGATTATTACCGGTGATAGTACCATATCTTTTCCAAGAACCGCTTCGGACAGATCCTTTATCTGAAAATCCATATTAAAACCCTCAAATGCTGTGAGTGCCCGTCCAAAATCATGCAAAGGAATATCCTTGCCATCTATAACCAGAGAAACGATATTTTCTTCTTCAGCATGTTGAATCCTAAATGTTCCAACGCTATTAAGGCTATATTGCTCATTGCTTATGCGAATTGCATTATCTACAAAATACCTATCCGACATATGTGTAAGCGTTTTATATCCTAGCCCAGTCAATATCTTCTGATGCAATTGTTCGATTGCATCCGCCTGATTTTCTTCCGGATTTGCAAGTACTTCAAACTTATACGCGTCGCCCATTAGCCACATGAATAGTAGCTTCACTTGATTTGCATTTTTTACATTTCATGACTCTGACTCCTTTTAGACGCTTTTATACTGTTATATTTCGGTCAAACATAGTATGTTCTGTTATTCCAGGATTGCTTTTCACCTTACGATTGCAATCACCACAGTTAAAATGCTATTTCTATAATTAGAATTAGAAAGTTTTTTTATCTTTAATGGATCATTTATTCTAATAAATATTTCTGTATTTTTCCCGCCTACTACTTCATAAGTAGCCAATCCAAATAGTTCTAATAATACTGAAAGCTGAAGCACATCTGTTTTCTTTTCCCCTCTAGAAATAGCAATATATGATGAATGAATGTTATCTTCATTGTTTGGAATACATTGTGTGATTTGTCTTATTAAATAATTTCCAAGTGTTGCGTAATTACTGTTCATAATTCTATATTCTGATTCCATGCCATTAATTTGGTTCTTTCTTTGTTGAATAAATCTATACTTATCTTTATTTTGATTAAATCCTATATTTTCAGAGGTATCTGCTATAAACATATCTAACATGATGTCTGATAGATCTTGTGTTACAAATGTATCTGTAAACTTACTCTTAAATACCTTTTTAAATTCTATTTTTGTAAAAAACCTATTTTGGTTCTTAAACTGTGCAAATATCATGCTTAGTTTATTACAATATTCTCTTAGTAAAATTTTACATTCTTCATATTCTTTCCTATAAGTAATCGTTAAATGTAGCCTTGGAGATAAATTCGCCATTTCATCGCCGAATTCAAATAATTCCCCCTTAAAGAATCTTCTCTTAAAATCAGGAAAAGTTAAGTTTGAAAAATTATTTTCCCAGACTTCTGACATATTTACTTCATAGATTGCTCCACTATTACTTATTTCAATATCACCATTTTTATAGGCTCCTGGTATAACACGCTTAGTATTTTCTTTAATTTCTTTTGAAAACCTACCATACTTCTCTATAAATAGATTTTTGACATCGCTTGGCACATTCACAAAGTTTTTAGTGAAAATACTTTTGGGTCTAACTATTAAAACGTTAAAATTCCTATTTAAATCTTTCTCTAACAAAAGTAGACTTGTTTTAACTTTATTCTCCAAATTGTTATCCCCAAATAAATATGAAAATGTTTCTGGTGATACTAACATATTTCTTTTCCTTTTTTCCATATATATATTATATAATTTTCTTAAAACCTCTTTTAATTGATACTGCTTTATAGCCGATAAACTGGTAAGCATCCTAACATATTTTAGATCACTAGTTGTAAAATCTGTTGCTGCACATCCTTTTATGTTCTCATCTCTTGCTACCCTTCCTATTTCTTGTACATAATCAGAAAGATTTCCCGTAGGAGCATAATGGTATACCGTATCATTTATCATTACTAATACAATTTGTTTTAATAGTAGACAATACTGAAAAAAATTCAGCATTAAACCCTTTAAAAAATAGACAAACTTTCTTTTCACCTGCTATAGTATTAAAAACTCTATTAATTGCTTTCAAGTAAATATTCTCAAACCCCATTTCAACGCCCCCAAATTAAATATTATTGATTATTTAATATTTTTACCTTTCAATTACTATCACAAAATCTGGTCTAAGCTTTAGATCTTCAATTATTTACTTAACCAATTCTACAATTTATTATTCAAAATCTCAATAACCCCATTTTATCATAATAATCTTGCTAAATTAGGGGAATGCAGTCACGTTGAAAATTACAGCTACTGATATTTTTGATTTAAAAACCGTTGAGGATATAAAAAAATCAAATTCTTGTAAGTTATTATTAAATTTTATTAGATTTAACAGCATTATTAACTATTCCTTAGCTGCGTAAAATCAATAGTTTCAGTATTTTACAAGTTAAATGCAGTAAAGTGTTGAATTAGATTCTTATTAAATTTAACTAGATTCTAATTGTCCTTAACTATGCTTAATATTGAAAATAACTCCCACATTACAATACCTCCACAAACAGAACAGAAAGACCTATAAGAAGTATAGAACTCGCAGATAAGATAAATATAAGCGATAGTAAATTAAAGACCATCGCTTATATTCATAGGCATTGTATTTCTTACATTATCTAATTTAAAATCAATATCTTTTTAAGTTTGACTTATTCAACATAAAAGTTTTTAGGGAAATCTTTTATGTTCTCGATTTCAAAATATTCATCAAAGTCTTTTATTTCTTTTGTTTTATAAAATTCATTTATAGCTTCAATAAAAGATTTAAGATTTGGAGCAATAACATTTCTGTCATTATCTGCATGCCAGAACTCAATTAACTGGCCCTTTTGCCCTGTAAAAACTCCACTTGTATCATAACAGATATGGTCTCCACCATCATAATCTTCAGAAGTTGCTTCGTATATTTCTAAGACTCTTTTTAAAATTTCATCACCTTTATTTATCACCTTGAAAACCTGGCTAAGCCCAGACCCATTTGGTCTGAAAATACTGAAAAAGCCTTCTGGGACAAGCCTAAACGGGTCATTTCCTTCTAGCACTTCTTCCCAAATATTTATAAATTCTTCATCTTTAATAAGAGATTTCCATGACCCTTTGTTATTGTGTTGTTTATAGACGTTGTAGATCCCTATTTACTCATATTTCTTTAAAAATTCAGAAAACTTATTTAACCCATTCTTTAGTGCTTTAGGAGAATAAGCATAACCAATTCTTACGAACCCCTCCATATCAAGAGCCTTCCCTGGAACTAACATAACACCTTTTTCTTCTAATAATTTAACACAAAATTCCTCTGAAGGCATATCAATATCATATTTTAAAAATGCCGTTGTACCTGCTTTAGGTTTAACGTATGTTATTAGTGGTTCATTTTGAACCCACTCATCTAATATTTTTATATTTTCACGTACAATAGCATGATTTCTTTTAATAATTTTATTTTTATTCTCTAGAGCAATTGAAGCAAGGTAATCATCAATTCTGCCACAACTAATAGTCGTATAGTCCCTTCTTCTATTAACTACTTCAATAAACTCTTCAGGACCTACTAACCATCCAATTCTTAATCCTGCTAATGAAAATGTTTTTGACATACTACCCGAACTAATACCTTTATCATAAAGATCTACAATAGACGTAGTAAACCCAGTTCCTTCATGATTAAGCCCTCTGTATACTTCATCACATAGGACATAAGCATCACATTCTTTTGCAATTTCAACTATTTTCATTAAAAATGATTCGTCCATTAATGCTCCTGTTGGGTTATTAGGATTATTAATACATATTAGCTTTGTTTTATCATTAATATATGATTTTAGTTCCTCAAGATCAGGTAAAAAGTTATTTTCTGGGCATAACTTAAGAATCTTTACATCAGCTCCATAAGCCTCAGGAATTGAATAATGTTGTTGATATGTGGGAAGAACAGAAATCACGCGATCACCAGGTTCTACTAATGAAAACATGGTTAACGCATTAGCCCCTATAGCTCCATGAGTCACTGTAATTTGTTCAGGTTTTACATTGTCATATAAAGATACAATGCCATTTACCAAGGCTTTCGACCCTTCAATATCTCCATAACTCATCTGCATATTTAGTATGTTATTCATTATTTCATCTTTATTTCCAGATATAGTAAGCAGTTCATTAACTGTCATTGATTCAACGCAAGTTTCAGCTAAATTATATTCACAGTTATTTTCATATAAGTTCATCCAAATTTCCACACCAAAATCTTTTATTTTCATAATTCCCTCCTAAAGTTCTATTGTAATACCCAATTGTTTTTTATCAGCTAAATCTAGCGCAAGTTTTGCTGTTATTAAGTCCTGAATTGCCATCCCTGTAGTATCAAATATTGTTATATCATCATCTGAAGTTCTTCCTTTAATTTTTCCAGCTATAATCTCTCCAATTTCCGAAATAATATCATCTTTTGTAATGATTCCTTTTTTTATTGCTGTTTCCGTTTCCCCTACATTTATAGCTTGATTAATATCATCAACCACAACTTTAGCACAAGCAAAAATGTTCTCATCTATTTCTTGTTTTCCTTCCATATCAGCACCTACACAACTTATATGAGTACCTGGTTTTACCCACTCCTTTTTTATAAGTGGTTTTCTTGATGGTGTTGCAGTAATAATAATATCACTAGATTTAACTCCTGCTTCAATACTCTCAATAGCAACAAATTTAATATTTTTATTAATTGAAAATTCCTTTTCTAATATTGTAGCAATGTTTTTCTGAAAATCTTGTGCGTATTCAAATGCCATTGGATCATATATTTTTACAGTGTCTATACTTTCTATTGCTAAAAGAGTCGCTGCAATTTCAAATTTAGAAATATGTCCAGTTCCCACCATTAGTAAAGTCTTAGAATCCTTTCTAGATAAATACTTAGCACCTATAGCACCTGCAGCACCAGTACGCATACCTGTTATATGATCTGCATTTAAAAGAGCTAAAGGTACTCCAGTCTTACTATCAAATATTAAAACAGTTCCAATAAGAAGTGGTAGATTTTTTTCTTTATTTTCACCAAACCAGGAAACTAATTTAAGTCCAAATATATCTACATCTTTTAATTTACCTGATTTAATATCCATATCAGCTACACCTGGATTAAATTCATGAAATACCATTGGAAAAAGTTCAGTTTTCCCTTCTGATTTTAAGACATATACCTCTTCAATAACATCTAACACATTTTTCATATCTAATACTTCAGTTAATACTTTTTGATTTAAAACCTTTATTTTAAACATAATTACCTCCTTCATATTTCTAATTGTTTTTGTCGGTCAAATACGATTTTTGACATATCCATATCAACAGTTACAGTAATTCTAATATAAGATTTTACTAAAGAATCACAACTTCCCATATCAGTTTGTTTAAATAATTGATGTCTTTTGTAATCAGTGTTTCACCCCCTTTATAAAATATAATTTTAATATTCATTTAATATATCTACAGTTAATTGGTCATCAATATTGCCACCTGACATAATCATTGCAACGTTTGAACCCCAATTTCTATTCTTTTCTTGAAAAATTGCTCCCACACAGACTGCAAGGTTCTACTACGAATTTTTCTATTTTTATAATGTGAGATACTGCTTTTTTAACATTAGTTTCACTTACAAATATTACCTCATCAATATATTTTTTAGCCATCTTGAATGATAGCTCACCAATCCCCCCCACTAACGCTTCGCAAATTGATGGCTCAGTTGGATAATTTTCATAAAAGACATTCTGTTCCATGGCTTTTAACATAGTAGGGCATGTTTCTAGTTGTATCCCAATTATCTATTGTTAATAAGCTTTATATTCTGTCTATTAGAATAGTACCATTTGTGTTACAATACAGTCAATGAGGTATCATATAAAATCTAAACGCAATATTTGTATGAACCTACAAATCAATTTGAGAGGATATGGAAAATGGTTAAAATAAAAGAACTTTTGAAAATCGAGCCTATTAATTCTTTTCAACTTTTGGGTGATAAAAGTTGGCTGGATAATGAAATTAATAGTATTGGAATATTAGATTACGAAGCAATAGAAGAAAATTATGTTGCATTTCGTAAGGGAGATTTAATTCTAACAACTCTAATGTTTGCCAAAAATGATGCACAACTAGCCGAAAAGGCATTAATAGGGCTAATGATGCAAGGAGTAAGTGCAATTGCTATAAAGAGTATTTATTATAATAATTTTTCAGAATATGTAATTAATTATGCTAATGATAAAAGGATACAATTATTCATATTTGATAATATTCTATTTGAAGATATTATTATTGTAGTTTACGATGAAATAAGGAAAAAAGAGAAGATAAAATTTTATGAAATGTGTGTTAAGCGTCTTTTCAACGAAATGTTAACTAAAGGTGAAATAAGAGATATATTAATAGAAATAAATAGTTCATTCTTATGTAATTCAATTTGTCTTTTTTGCGTTGAAAAAGAAAAAAGAAGTAGCGTGAAGCCTCTAATTCCAGAGATAATAAAGAATATGCAAACACGGAAAGCTAAAGGAGTAAATTGCATTTATAATTCAGTTTTCAGATATGAAAATGGTATTATTTTAATACATACTTATAACAGTGGTGAGGAGTATCCATTTAAAAAGGCAAAAGAAATATTGAAAAATATCAGCCTAAACAGTAAAGATTTTATTATTGGTGTAAGTAATATACATAAAGAATTCAATGATATTTCTAAAGGAATAATTGAATGTATTTATGCTAATAGATATTGTATCCAGCAGAAACTGCCAATATGTGAATTTAAGAACATTGGAATACAGCAGGTATTAATGCCTTTAGCAAATAATTATTGGCTCATGACATTTTCTAATTCACTTATTGAACCTATTAAAGAATTTGATGAAAAAACGAATTCCAATTTACTATTAACAGCTATTAAATATATTGAAAATAATGGTGAATTGAAAAAGACATCTGAGGATCTCTTCCAACATGTAAATACTATCCGCTATCGTTTGAATAAGATTAAAGAGTTAGTACATTGTGATGAAGATAGTAATGACTTTTATGAAGAATTATTTATTGCAATTAATGTTTATAAATTAGGATAGCTTAAAATATTCATTTGCTCTAGATTTCCTCGTTTCATTAATATTTAGACCCATGCCTGTAATCAATGGGCTGAATGCCATTATAGAGACTTTGCCTTGATTACCAATTACATTACTTAAGCCTAAAGATAACGAAGAATTTCCTATATTAATAAATTCATTAATTCCAACTTTCCTGTTAA
>JBLHPD010000135.1:0-13529 GCA_047624165.1 Clostridium sp.
TATTGGGCTGGCAAAGAATTGTCTTTAATGCATCTTCTTCAAAATATTTCACTATCTGTACCTTTGTTATTTTTTTGATAGGTATCTTTTCAAGTTCAAATGAGCATGCTGTCACAAGCATATCCCTACCCGCCGCATATTTATAGAAGGTGCGGATACATGAGAGGCGATGATTTCTTGTTGTTACACTATTGTTCCTTGTAACTTCCAGCCAGTCAAGAAAGCTTTCTACTGTCTGACGCGTTATTATGTCAAAACTAATTTCTGATAGCCTTAAATTTTCAATTTCCTTCAAATACCCAAGTAAAAGATTTAAGACATCACGGTATGCACGTACTGTATTGGGACTAGATGCCTTTTGCCATGGTATGTAAACCGTAAGAAAATCCTTTATCAGTTGGAAGAAATGCCTGCTTTCCTTTCCTATCATAATTTCACCTCTGGTATTAATTCTGCAAATGACTCCCAGTTCATGGTTGGAGACCGTAAAAGTTTTTCAGGAAGTAGATGTATATAGTAGGCAGTATCAGAAAAGTTAGCATGCCCCATATATGTACTGAGATAAGGTAATTTAGCATATAAATCCTCATTATTATCAAGCCATTGCATCATAACTGTTGTAGCAAAACGGTGACGAAAATCATAAACACGTACCCTTTGTGGGCACTCGCTATCCCTGATTTTCTCCCATATACTAAGAAACTGTTTTGTCAGCCATTTGGCTGAATAGGCTGTGCCTTCTGTATTGGGAAAGAAGAACTCACTCTCAGGTGCAAATAACCTTAGTTTTTCATTATATGAAATGCACAGGCTACGCATATCTTCAGACATCGGAACATATCGTTCCCTGTGAGATTTATTTTTCCTGATAAAAAGGACTCCTTCATTCAAGTCAACATCCTTCTTGTGTAATTCTCGCCCTTCGTTGGGACGAAGTCCACAAAAATAAATCATGCGTAACAATACTGGAACAATCCAATGACGGTATGGCGATCTTAGGCTGGGTTCCATGTTGTCTGCTGTAGAAAAAAAATCTAACAACTCCTCATCAGAAAAAATGTATGGTATAAAGCTCGTTCGTCCACTAGCAAAGCCCGAAGGAAGGATATAGCTTTCTTTTCCTATGGCCTCCATATACTTCCCGAATTCCCTAATTGCAATTATTCTCCTGCGGAATCCTGATGGACTTTCTGATGGTCGCCGCGTACACCATTCAAGAACAAGTTCTTTTATTAGGCATTTCTGAGTCGGATGGTACTGCGCGCAATACCTGCTGAAATCATTCAAAAAACCTTCATATGTTCTTCTTTCATATCCTAGATGAACCTTGAAATCTAACATTTCATCGATATAAGGAGTAAAAAGACTTGTGCTATCTTTTTTCATCTCACACCTCCATCGATAGAACTAAGCTCCAACGCACACTGCCGTAGACCATCTATATTCAGTGAGATATACTGTCTTGCCGCATTACTAGTGCGGTGCCCCAGCACCTGTGAAACAGTTGTTATCGGTACGTCTTGGATTACCATTTCCGTACCCAAGGTTCTGCGGATTCCGTGGAACGTCCGTCCATCTCTTTCGAAATGGGATAATCCCGCCTTTTTCAGATATTTTCGGAACATACATGCAATGGATACCCCATCTTTAAACTTATTGTACGGCGCAATGCTTCTAAGAAACATGTATGGTGAATTTGATTTCGGTCTTCCGTTCAGTATATAGTCTATCAGTGCAGTACCTGCATGCTCAGCAAGTGGAAGAGTAAGCTGTTCCTGTGTTTTACCCTGTACTAGCTGTATTTCACTGTTTTTCCAGTCTATATCAGTTAGTTTCAGGTTGGCTATATCACCTGCACGAAGTCCTGTGTGGATTTCGAGTTGCAGGATAGCGTTGTCACGTTTACCGGAAGGCGTTTCACGATCAACCTGCTGAGTCACATGCCATATCTCATCAAAGGGAATACATGGAATAATATTTTTATCCCGTGCTCTTGGTGCAAAAAGTACTGTTTCAAATCGAATACAAGTATACCCGTTGTTTCGAAGGTAGTTATGAAGCCGCTTCAAGACGGCTACTACATCATCCATGCTTTTAGGGCGTGATCCGGAAATCTCAATCATGAAGTTCTTGATATCAATACATGATACATTATTGAATTTATCGTGTCCATTTGTGGAGATGTACAAGAAATACCTTTGGGAAATGGATTGGTATATGCTGATACGTTTAATGTCTCCTATACTAGCAATAAACCTAGAAAGGAGTTGGTCATAATAAGAGGAAAGCATGTTTTCTTTTTTTTTGGTGAATACTTTCCATTCAAAGCAGCCATATTTGTAGATTTCCTCAAGTATTCCTATTCCACGCATACGCCAATTTACTGTGTTGCGTGAAATACCTCCTGAAGCATATTCTTTCTGATACAATTTTTTCAGTTCTTCTGTTAAACTCGAGCTATAATAGTCTTCACCTTTTTTTTTATAAAAATTGGAAATAGGTTTAAATGCACAGCTCTGATAGGAATCAATTGTTCCGCCACATAGATTAAATGCACATAGTTGATTTAGTGCACAACTAATTAGTTCTTGAATCATGATTTTATTCATTGTCATAACCTCCATGAAAAATTTGGCAAAATGCCATCTTTATTATTATGGACATAATGAACAATTAAAATGTCAAAATTATTATTCCGACCTTTTTTAAGAAACCCACTAAGAACCCTTGCATTTGGCTAATCCAAGTAAGGGATATAAATAGTCAACATAATCATAAAGTCGGAATAAGTTTGATGAGGAGAAGGAGGCGAAAGCCTCTGACTTACTCTACTTTTTATGAGCGAAGCGAATTTGCTAAACATATAGCTACGGCCAATTCTTAGATATGTTACCACTTGATTACCTTTTTCTAGGTGGATGACACGATCCCGTTACAGAAATTGGAAACGAAGTGGACAAGTTCTGTTTGTTAAGAAAAACATAGTAAATGTTATGATAAAGCTACATTAAAACAAGAAGGTAGTTAGTGGGGTTAGTTCTCTTAAAATAAAGATAAGAAATTTTATATATGCTTAGTGTTGAGAGGTGATCTATATTGAAACTTTATAAAACCCGAATATTACCATATTTTATGAAGAAAAATATTGGTAGGGCTGAGATTTTGGAATATCGCCGTCATATGCTTGAAAATGCAAGCGGGAGTATTTTAGAGATTGGCATTGGTACAGGCTTAAATCTCAATCTGTATCCAGATGATATAACAGAGATAACTGCTATTGATCCACTTGTAAGAAAGCTGCCCATATCCAAAATTTCAGTCAAGCTATATCCTGATAGTGCTGAAAAATTGCATTTTGAAGATAACACTTTTGATACGGTGGTCAGTACATTTACTCTTTGTAGCATACCCAATATTGATATAGCGTTAGCAGAAATTGCACGTGTACTAAAACCGAATGGTCAGTTTATATTTCTGGAACATGGTAGAGCTACGAGTGAATTTATTCGTAGTATTCAAGTGTTGGCCAACCCTTTTTTCAACTTGTTAGCCTATGGGTGTAATATTACAAGAAATTATGAAGAAGCATTGAATAATGCTGGGTTCATTCTAAATAAATACAAGATATATCGCGCATCAATCTTTCCCAAAGAAATAGCGGGATATTTACACGAGGGAGTGGCAAAAAAGTGAAGTTAACAAAAACAGTTTATAGCTTAACAATGCTTCGTACTAAAAAGGTGATTATACAAAAATATGGTAATGTATTTTGGAATGAATTCAAAATACGTTCCAAAGAACATGTAACAGAGATACTTCCACAAGTTACTGATATTGGTAGCAGTATATTTGCATTCAATTACGAGTTTTGTACTGCTTATATTGCATGGTATAAAGCTTTTATGGAGCTAGGGTTATCCAGCAATGAGGCTTGTATAGAGATTTGGATGATGAATGAAAAGCTGGTCACAATCATTCCTAAGTGGCTAGTTTACATGTCAGTTAAAGCATACATAGGTGGATTTCGCAAAAAAGCGGTGCAGCACGTCCAAAAGCAAGAAGCAGGCAATTTACATCCGTATGACTGGAAGCTTGGTTACCATGAAATCAGTGATAATACATTTGAACTGGATATTACTGAATGTGGAATGCTGAAGCTGAGCCAAGATTTCGATGCAATGGGGATGTATCCAATGATATGTAGAATGGATTATTTGTTTTCGCACTACATGGGAAATGGATTTGAACGAACCAAAACATTAGGTGATGGTGACGATTGTTGCAGCTGCAGGTATAGCATTATAGGTAGTTGTGAATGGTCACCAGAGAAAGGTTTTGAAAATAGGAAATAAACACATCTAATTAGAGCTTGAAATTGAAGAACACTACACTGATACTGCCGGATATAGAGACCAAGTATTTGGGTTAACTGGTCGTAGATGTAATTTATTGCTCAACAAAACAAGGAGTGAGAAAATAAATTTTGAAACTTACGGAAAAAAAGACAATAAGGCAATCATTTTAATCCATGGAGCTTTTGTCTCTTGGAAAATGTGGAGTGAATACATTGAAACATTTAAACAAGAATATTTTGTGATTGTCCCAATTTTAGATGGACATGATGTAGAAAATAAATCCGTATTTACTACGATTCAAAAATCTGCTTGTGATATTGCTGATTATGTTTGCAAAACCTATGGGAAAAATGTTTTGGCAATAATCGGAATATCGTTGGGAGTTGTAATTGCTACAGAAATACTTGTACAGAAAAAATTAAATATTGAAAAAGCAATAATTGATGGTGCATATTTGACTACAATGAGACCTTGGTTGTGCAAAATATTTGCTAAAATTATGGTGAAAATGTCTCATGGTATTAAGAGTGGAAATAAAACATTTAAGTATATAATCAACCAAAAATTCTCCCCTAAAACTATTGAAGAAATCTACCGAATTTGCCCGAATATGAGCGATGAAACTATTGAAAATATCGCATTTTCGAATTATAGTTATACGATTCCAGACAGTATTACTGATATTGCTTATTGGTATGGAGAAAAAGAAAAAAACTTCTTAGTAAATCTGTGAAACAACTTTCCAAACTGGTATTATCGTCTCAAATAGAAGAATTTGAAGGGGTGGGTCATGGCGGTTTAGTTTCAAAACACTCTGACATTTATATGGAAAAAGTACACGTTTTTTTCAGTAATACTTAATACTATAAATTATTAACATAATGGGTGACTGTATTATAGGCACATCCTTCTATATGACGCAATATTTATATAATGTTGTGCGACAAGAGTGTAAATAAATGATCTTATTTTATTTTTTTCTTTAAGCACCATAAACGGTCGTTTATGGTGCTGATAGAGTTAGGTTCAAATTACTCGTTTCTTACTCTCTAGTAGAAAGTAAAAACTCCTAGTTTTTACCATGACCTCGGAGGTCGTTACCATAGCTATCAACCTAACAGAAGCATTATTGATAAATTAATGCGTCATATAAAGCATTAATAAACACATGTAAGTGGTAATTTAGTAATTTTAAAAAATGTCTTGTTTTCTATTTTAAAGCATTATATGATGTTTATAGACATCGATGTACTTTATGAAGAAAGGAAGAATTATGAATATAGAAATTGAAAAAACATCATTTTATAGAATTGCTTATATAAGGCAGGTTGGATCTTATGGGCAGAATAATTTGTGTACCAATTAACTAAAGTTTAGTTTTAATAAATTAAAGTTTATGGAATTTAATAAAATACGTAAGTCTTACGCATTAGTTGTGTCCCATACATTAAAAAAGCTTAATTAATAGATTATCCAAATTGCCAGACACTGTCTGGCGAAATGTATTATAAAAAAATGCAAAGACAATTAGGATAAGACATTCTAATTATCTTTGCATTTAAAACTATGTCAAAAATGAAGTTAGTATTATATTACCTTCATTTAAAAAAATATTAATTACTTCAACAAAGCTTTATATTTTGTTTACATTCAGTATGGGCATTATTGCAAAATCTATCCCCATTGGATAGACAGTGAAATTTCTTTATCTATTAAATGATAGTAATGATTTCATCCTCTTTTAATCTAGATTTAGGTAAATCAGCGTTAAAATCATTGTCACTGCGATAACCTAATCCGACAATAGTAAGTGCTTTATATCCTTTTTTACGCAAACCTAACTCTTCATCTAAAACTTTCGCATCAAAACCTTCCATTGGTACAGCATCAATGCCAAGAGCCGCAACCCCTAACAAAAAATTACCAATGTTTAAATATACCTGTTTATCCATCCACGCTTGTAAATCTTTCTCATCATCACGATGTATATTTACAAATTTAGAACGTCCCATATGTTGGTTATCTTTAAATTCTTGATCAGTGAAACGACCATCAGCATCCTCTTTTTCTAATACATGAAGTAAATAGTCTTCATCCATATCAGTTCTTGAACAAAATACAATAACCTGAGATGCATCTACCACTTTAGCTTCATTAAAATTAAAAAACCCTTGAGTGCTTTTACTAATTTGTTTTTTACCTTCATCTGTGTTTGCAATTACAAAGTGCCATGGTTGACCATTAACACTAGATGCACTAAGTCTTAAAAGAGCCTTGATTTTAATAAAATCCTCATCAGAAATTTTCTTTGTAGAATCAAACTCCTTTACAGAATAACGTGTGTTTAAAATTTCAACTAAGTTCATATTCTTTTCCTCCTCTTATTTCTATATCTTTTTTATTATTTGCTCATTATAAATAATTTAGTTTTTCTTAGAAAGCAGCTTTATATATATTTAGTACATCCTGTGCATCTAGTGGTTTGAAGCTTCCAAGTTTTCCGCGCATAGTAGCTTGGTTTGCCATTTCTTCTAGTCTTTCTTCCTTAATTCCAACTTCTCTTAAAGTAGAAGGTATTCTTAATGATGCAAAGTGCTCTCTTGTCTTTTTAATAGCATTATGAGCTATTTCATATTTGTCACAACTTTCATCAAGTCCCCAAATATTAACTCCATATTCAACAAACTTGTTTACTGTATTATCATTTAGTGCATACTCCATCCAATGTGGTGTTAAAATTGCAAGACCAACTCCATGAGTAATATCATAGAATGCACTTAACTCATGCTCCATTCCATGAACACTCCACTCTGTTTCTTTTCCATAACTTAATAGACCATTTATAGCAAGACTTGAGGTCCACATTAAGTTTGCTCTTGCTTCATAATTTGTAGGGTCAGACATTGCTATTTCTCCATATTTTATACAAGTTTTAAGAAGTGCTTCTGCCATTCTATTTTGCATAAAAGCTTCATTGGTATTACTGAAGTACACTTCAAAAATATGACTCATTATATCAGCTGTACCTGCTGCTGTTTGATTTACAGGCACTGAAAATGTATAAGTAGGGTCTAATATTGAAAACTTAGGTGCCATATATTTATTAAAAGTGGCTAATTTTTCACTAGTTTCTATATTTGTAATTACTGCTCCTGCATCCATTTCAGAACCTGTAGCTGCTAATGTTAGTATAGTTGCAATTGGAAGAACTTTATTTATTTTTCTTGGATCAAGTACAATGTCCCATGCATCACCATCATAATAATAGCCAGCTGCTATTACCTTTGAGCAGTCAATTACACTTCCTCCACCTACAGCAAGTATAAGTTCAACTTTATTTTCTCTGCATATTTCAATCCCTTTTTTTACGCTCGATATTCTTGGGTTAGGCTCTACACCTGATAACTCGAAGAAGTTTATTTCATTTTTGTTAAATATATCTGTGATTTTACCATATAATCCACTTTTCTTTATGCTACCACCACCGTAAACAAGCAAAACTTTAGAACCATATTTCTTTACGTTTTCTGCAAGTTGATCTATTTTATCTTTTCCAAAAAATATTTCTGTCTGTATTGAATAATCAAAATTTAACATTTTATAATCCCCTTTATTTTAAAATTAATTTTTTATCTGATATAATTTATAACATCTTTATTTCTCTTTGATGGCCCTAAAATACTATCATTCGCTTTATGTCCTATGGCTACAGCATAAAATGGTTTATATCCATTAGGTAGTCCTAATTTTTTAACTTCATCACTAAGTGAAAAGAAAAATTTAATAAGGCCTATCCATACTGTTCCAAGACCAATACTTTCACTAGCTATTAACATATTTTCTATGGCTGCTGAGCAATCAACTAAAGATGAACTAACATCTTCTTTACCTGAAACTATTATTAGAGTAGGTGCATCATAAAATATATTTACAACGTTCTTTCCAATATTTACTATGACTTCATCATCACTTTTACGCATCACTTCTTTTGACTTATCACTTATATGGGTAATTATTTCTTTATTTTGTATTACTGTAAAATGCCATGGTTGTGAATTGTTTGCAGTAGGTGCTTGTATACCAGCCGCTAGTATTGTTTGTAATTCCTCCTCACCTATTTGCTTGTCTGTATACTTTCTTGTGCTTCTTCTATTTTCTATTGCTTTAAGTACTTGATTTTCCATATGTTTACGCTCCTTATTAATATTAGATTTATTTATACATAACTTATTTTTAAAAATTATTCTTTTTACAAACATTCATAAATTCTTACGTACGTGTACGAACTATAACATATTGAAAAAAGCTTTTACAGCATTCCTTCAAGATTGCTTAAAGCTTTTTCTATGTCATTTTCAAAGGTATTCCATTGATCTTTATCAAAATTCTTTTGTAATAAATTAAAGAATTCATCTTCAATTTCATATAGTTTTTCCTTAATAATATTAGCTTCAGGGGTTAAACTTATGTACACACTCCTTTTATCTTCAGAACAACTACACTTTTTAATGAATCCTTGATTCTCATATTTTACAATAATATCTGATAAAGAGGACTTAGAAATTTTCCAAATATTTGATATTTCGTTAAAAAGCAATGGAGTTCCATCTCCTGAAAGAATATAGAATAATGGAACATGATTCCTCAGAATTGGCAATCTTTCTTCAGTTATTCTTTTTATAATATATTTATCAGAAATATTACAAATCTCATTAATCTTTCTAATAATGCACTTATCTTGCATTTTCTCACCTCATTCGTTCGTGTATGAACTTGTTTGTAAGCTGACTTTAACATAATTATTGAGTGTTGTCAATTACTATTTCATTTTAAATTTTCTTCGCCCAAATCAAAAAACTCGCTTTACAGAGAGTTCTTATTACGTTAATTATATTAGTAATACGTTTTCCATAATCCCAGTTCCCCCCCCTAACATTACTCACATAATCACATATTTGGTAAAAATTTCAGGTGGATGAAGTTGGCTAACAATGAATTTTTGACTTCTCTTAATTCAGCTTTAAAGAACGTGACCATCCGATCTAAAGAATTTATTAATCAAGAGGAAGGAGTATCCTTAAAGGTAGCATTAGATTGAAGCTGTGAGCGGTTTAAGAACAGTGGATCATTATGATAGAACTATTCAATTAATAGATTAATTGATTTGGATAATAATTCTAGTCTCTTTTCTTTTTAAAGCTCTTCTACGGTTTTCATACATATGATTTGATATTTATACAATAAAAAGAACTGATTAATATTACATCAGTTCTTTTAAGGGGTTATATTAAATTTATATTTAATTAAAGGGGGACTCTAATTAAAAAATCAATTACTTTCTATGTACTTATAATAACAATTTTATATGTCATTACAGTGACAAAATTAAAAATTAGTTGTAAATTAGTATTGGAAATTAATGTGCAAATATAGTTTATTTAAGACTAAATATTTATATAGGTGAGAATGAAGTGATATTTGATCAAAAGATACTATTAATCGGATAATTCATAAGGTGGGGTAACTCACCTTTATTTCGGCAAGGTCTGTTATTTGAAAAATATAGTGAACATGTTATAATTTAATTATAGGTTACACATATTCTGAAAATACGATACATACAACATTGTATTTTATTGTAAAGTAAAAATAATTTGTATAGCATACAGATAAATAGTAATTTAATGGAGGGATTTTATATGTTTGGGAAAGAAAAAAAAGAAAAGAGATTTGTTATTAAAGAAGAACAGTCATTAGGATTTGGTGCAGTATATATTGTTGTTGATACTCAGACAGGAGTTAATTACTTAACGACTGTTGGAGCTGGTCTGAATGGAATGACACCATTATTAGATTCAGATGGTAAGGTAGTAGTTGATAGATAAATTTCAATTTATTGGGTTGAATTAACATAGTTTTAGACTCAGTTATTTGGCATCTTTCATTAGAAAGTGAAAACCTCCAGTTTTTACCACGACCTCGGAGGTCGTTACATAAACTGGAAGTGAATGTTTGCTTCAAAAATTGAAAACTAAGTGGATCTACGAAAGGATGTGGGATAATGATATTATATACAGAAAGATTAATTCTTCGCCCCTGGCAGGAATCGGACGCAGAAGACTTATATGAATATGCTAAGGATCCACAAGTAGGACCAATAGCAGGCTGGCCACCACATACTAGTGTGGAAAATAGCCGTGATATTATTAAAAATGTACTTGCTGTTGAAGAAACATATGCGGTGTGCCTAAAGGAAAATAATAAGGCAATCGGAAGCATTGGCTTGATGATAGGTAAAGCAAGTAACATTGGCATAACTGATAATGAGGGAGAAATCGGATACTGGATTGGTGCTCCATTCTGGGGACAGGGACTTATACCAGAGGCTTGCAAAGAACTTGTCCGTCATGGCTTTGAAGATTTGAACCTTAAAAAACTATGGTGTGGATATTTTGAAGGATATGAAAAATCCAAGAGAGTACAGGAAAAGTGTGGATTTATTTATCATCACACCAATAAAGACATTCATTGGAAACTGATGAACGACACACGCACAGAATGTATTACTTGTTTGAAAAAACGGTAAAGATAAGGGAAAGTGTCTTGTTGTGAAAGATATTAAAATTCGTATTTAGGAGGGTAAGGCTATTAAAAACATTGCTAATATTATAACATTTTTACGAATTGCGTTTGCAGTTGTAATGGTCTTAGTTAACCCTTTTTCTGCAATATTTTGGTTATGCTATCTTGGAGGCGGTTTAAGTGATATGCTTGATGGATTTATTGCTAGAAAGTTGAAACTGCAATCGAACTTTGGAGCTAAATTAGATAGCATTGCAGATTTGATTTTTGCAATGGCTATTTTTATTGTAATCACAATCAATATAAATTTACCTATATGGATATGGGCATGCGTAATTCTGGTGGCAGTAATACGAATTGTAAGTTATTGTATTGGTTTCTATAAATATCATACCTTTTCTTCCATACATACATACTTAAATAAAATAACAGGGGCATTAATATTTATGTTTCTGCTTCTTTATGCCATTTTTTCAATAGAGTTCACTGGAGTTATTATATGTGTAGCCGCATTCCTGTCATCATTTGAAGAATTATTGCTGACGGTGAAATCCAAAGAATTAAACCGACATAGCAAAGGCTTTTCTGTCTCTAATATTTTTTTTGTAGAGTAAATTAGCATTTTAGGGTGGTGTTTAGCATTCTGTTACTTTTTTCTTATCTAAACAAATAAGTAAAAAAGCATTTAATTAAATTTTAATCTAATGATTGTACCTGGTAATTTTCTGGACCTCGGAGGTTCTAGAGGGGAACGAAGGAACCCTCTTATTTACTAGGATTGTAATAATGAAAAAGATAGTAGGGCTTGCCTTATTATCTTTTTTAAAGCAAGCGGTTCTTTATGGGTGAAGCAACAATATATTTCGATGATGATAATTTATGATAAAATATAAAGTAAATATAGGATTTAATAATTTAATGTTCATTTATAACATAGGAGGAAAATATGGATCATAATCATTCAAAAGTTTTTAATGTAATAGCTCCAATATATGCTAAGTTTTACGATTATCAAGTAAGATATTATGATGAAACAATAATAAAAGTAGAATATGAAATAGATATAACCCAATATAAAACAGTATTAGATATAGGATGTGGTACTGGTGCATTATCTTATGTTTTATATAAAAATGGTTTAAAAGTAATTGGAATAGATATAGCAGAAAAGATGGTTGAAAAGTCTAAAGAAAAACTTAAAAATACAGATGTTAAAATCTATAAAGTAGATCCCAATAAGAATTTCCCATTTCCAGACAAAAGTTTTGATATAGTGATATCATCTTATGTAGTCCATGGATTAAAAGAAGATGATAGGATTAATTTATATAAAGAAGCTTCGAGATTAGCTAAGGAAAAGGTGATATTTCATGATTATAATAAAAATAGAGCATTACTTACAACAATTATAGAATGGTTAGAACAAGGAGATTACTTTAATTTTATTAAAGTGGCAGAATCGGAAATGAAAAAACATTTTAAAAATGTGCGAGTTGTAAATGTATATAAAAGAGCAGCTTGGTATATATTGGAGCCTTAAGAAATTGTTTTAAATAATGTATGATAGAGATTAGATGTGCAACTTGGTAAAGTTCATTGTCCCTAAGCTCGACACCATTCGGGTTACCCCTAGTGGTCTTTGCGAGGACTTGAATGAGCTTGTTTTTAATTGAAACGAATAATACTACTATAATAGTGGTTACTCACGACGACCAAATTGCTAATTTGTAATAAATTAAAGTAAAAAATTGCAGTTTTTACTATGACCTCGGAGGTCGTTACATAAACTGGAGTTTGTGTTTGCTATAAATAGTTTGAATTGGAGGTATTAGATATGGAAATTAAAAATAACGAAATATATGACATTTTTTTAAGTCTATCATATAGTCAATTAAAGGATTTATTTAGGAAGGCAAAGAGTAAAGAAGAACAAGATTTTTATATGATGTTATCTAATATGGTTCTACAAAGAGAACAAGAAAAGGTAATAGATAAATAGTGAATAAGGTAAGAAAAGAGGATATAATATAGAAGAAAGATTTAAAGTGAGGTGTTAATATGAACACACAGCCAACTGCGTTTGAAGTAACTTTGCCAGAAGAGCTAATTCCTTTTTTAAATAAAATTTCTGGTGATTCTATAGACCAAAAGGTTAGGATAGCTTTTGCGCTAAATTTATTTACCAGTAGAACAGTAACATTAGAAAAATCAGCAGAACTTTCAGGGTTATCACTTTTAGATTTCATGGATGTACTTGAAAAACAAGGGATTCCTTGGGGAGAATATACTGATGAGCATAAAAAACAAGATGTTAAAGGGGATAGGACAGTAGATGATCATAAAAAAATTAAACACTGTAATGTGTAATTCAAGTCCTATTATTGGTTTATATGGAATAGGAAGAGTAGATTTCTCCACAGGGCACCTTATAATAGGTGTGTTAATATCTTTAATAAACTAGTATCTATGAGCGAAGCGAATTTGCTAATAGAGGTTGGAAGTGAAACGGATAAGCTATGTTGTTAATACTTTAGCTGAAAAGCATATCAAAATAAATAGTGGTATCTGCCCTAAATGTAGGGTTATTGAAAA
>JBLHPD010000136.1:0-13272 GCA_047624165.1 Clostridium sp.
TTTTTAGCATTTTACAATATATTCAAGTTTAACAAGTTAAAATTTGGAATAGTTCAGTATCCTAACGGATAAACCATAAGTTTTTGTGGTCTAATCATTTATATATCTAAGGAGAATAATTATGAAAGCCATCACTCTAAAGTATAAAATATTTTTTCGAAAAAAGTTTAAAATAAAGCAGTAAAACGAGAAAATATTGCCTAATATTTCCAAGGAAATATTAGGCAATATTCTTTCATTATATATCTAAAATTATCTTCAATAAAAATATAAGTTTATGTAGTTCCTCTAATAATAAGTTCTGTTTCAAAATAAACTTGTTTCTCAGAAGGCAGTTCTCCATTTATCACATCTATTAAAATACTGCAAGCTTTTTTACCCATTATATAAATAGGTTGAGATATTGTCGTAAGTTCTGGTTCTATAACCTCTGATATATGAATGTTATCAAAGCCAATAACTGATATATCTCGAGGAATTTTATATCCATTTCGAAGTAAAATTTTCACTCCACCAAGAGCCATCATATCATTACTATAAAAAATGGCATCTAAATTTTGAAAGCAATTTATTATTTTTGTTGTAGCTATTTTACCACCTTTAACATTAAAGTCTCCTTCAAATATATACTTTTCTTCATATATTCCATAATCCTTCATTGCATCAATATAACCTTCCAATCTTTGTTTTGATACTTCTAAATGTTCTCTTCCTTTTACAAATACTATTTTACGGTTTCCTTTTTCATACAAGTATTTAATTCCATTTTTTACTCCCTGCTTGTTTAAGCAAAATACCCCATAATGATCTTTATATTCTTCAATATATCTATCAACCAATACAAAAGGAACATTATTGTTTTTTAGTAGGGTTATACTTTCATTACTTTTACCTCCAGACATAAAAATAACACCATCTATAAGCTTACTTATTAGAAGTTCAATATATTTTTCTTCTTTGTTAATGTCATTATCAGTGTTGCATATTATTAAATTATATTCTAATCTCTCTGCCTCATCCTCAACAGCTCTTGCCATTTCTGAAAAAAACGGATTTGTGATATCGGGAAGTATAATTCCTATAGTACCTGATTTTTTGGTGCTAAGGCTTCGAGCAATGGAATTAGGAATATAACTCATTTCCTTAGCAATTTTTAATATTTTTTTTCTGGTCGAGTCACTTATGCTAGCATCCTTTTTATTAAGAACCATCGAAACTGTAGCCTTTGAAACTCCAGCCATTTCTGCTATATCCTTCATTGTAACATTATTCATAATTTTCCTCCGATTTTCAGCAAATACTACTTATTGGTTGAAAACACATCATGAAATGCTAAGTAGTCTATTTAAAAAATGTAACTTTAAAAAGTATATTTACATAAAATTATACCAAAATGTAACTTGCTTTGGAACACTTTCTAAAATTATAACCCAGAGGATACCCCCCTGGGTTATAATTTTTATATTCTATTATTGGGGAAACAATATTTTGATTGCTATTTTTTTATAAGCTGAAGTTCTACTGGAATTTCTTTTGGAACTGTTTCACCTTTTGCTATTTTAATAGCATTTTCTACTGCAACTGAACCCATTAAATCAGGTTTCTGTGCTATGGTAGCTGCAAGGTCTCCACTTAGTACTGCCGCTTTTGCATCGTCATTACCATCAAAACCTACAATGATAACATCTTTATTGGCTGCTTTAACTGCTTTTATAGCTCCTAGTGCCATTTCATCATTATGTGCAAATATAGCATCAAACTGAGGAGTAGCTTGAATAATATTTTCAGTAACAGTTAATCCCTTTTGTCTATCAAAATCTGCTGATTGACTAGAAACAACTTTAACACCATCTTTTTTATCTACTATATTGTGGAATCCTTGACCTCTATCTCTTGTAGCAGAAGCACCAGGAATACCTTGTAATTCTACTAGGTTCCCTTTCCCATTTAGTTTTTCAAGTATAAACTCTGCTGCCATCTCTCCACCTTTTATGTTATCAGATGCAACGTGACAAGCAACTTCTCCACCATTTGCTTTTCTGTCTACAGTTACCACTTTTATTTTCTTATCATTTGCTACTGCTATTGAGTTTGCAACTGCATCGCTATCTGTTGGATTTATTATTAAAACAGAAATTCCTTGTTGAACTAAATCGTCTACATTAGATCTTTCCTTAGTAGCATCGTTTTGTGAATCAAGAACTACGATTTCATACCCTAATTCTTTAGCCTTCTTTTCTGCCCCCTCTTTCATAGATACAAAGAAAGGATTATTAAGAGTTGAAAGTACCATTCCAATCTTCTTTCCACCTTCAGTTGTTTTTTGTGAGCTACAGCCAGCTAAAGTTCCCATAATTAGTACAGTTGATAATGCCATTGATAATAATTTTGTTGTTTTTTTCATTTAAATCAACCTCCATTTTTTATTTATTCTTTCTTTTCACCATTACAGCGAGTAGAATAACTAACCCCTTTACTATTGCTTGATAAAAAGGTGAAACATTAATAAGATTCAATCCATTATTAAGTACCCCTATTATCAGTGCCCCTATTATTGTACCTACTACACTTCCTTCTCCACCGGATAAGCTGGTACCACCAACTACTACAGCTGCAATGGCATCTAATTCAAAACCTACTCCAGCATTTGGAGACGCCGACCCTATTCTACTGGTAACAATTATTCCGCTTAAGGCAGCGGTTGCTCCACTTATTACATATACAAGGGTTTTAATCTTATCTGTATTAATACCTGATAATCTTGCTGAATCTTCATTTCCACCTAATGCATAAACGTATCTACCGTATCTAGTTTGGCTTAATATATAAAATGCTATACCAAATACTATAATAGTAAATATAACGGGAACTGGTAGACGTAAGACTTCTTTATTGCCAATCGAAGAAAAACTTTGTCCTAGTCTTGAAATAGGAGTACCATTTGTATATACATAAGTTACACCTCTAAAAATAGTCATTGTTGCTAGTGTAACTATGAAAGCTTGTATTCTACCTTTAGAAACAAGAACACCATTTATAAGACCTATTATGCTACCTATAGCTAATGCTACAATAATTGCTAAATATACGTTCCCAGTGGAGGTTATTATACTTGCTGCGGCAGCACCGCTCACTGCAAGTATGGATCCAACGGATAAATCAATCCCTCCTGTAAGGATTACAAAAGTCATTCCTATAGCAATAACGGCATTTACTGAAACTTGAGTAAATATATTTGTAAAGTTTGCAAAGGTTAAGAATCTTGGCGTAATAAATGATATAACAATACATAATATCAAAAGACCTATTAGTGATTTATACTTTAGTGCTATATTTTTAAAATTACTTTTCATAATATAAACTCCTTCTTCCATGAGGATTCTATTTAAAACATTAATCTTTTATACCTACTGCATATTTCATTATGGCTTCTTGCGTGGCTTCTTCCCGAGAAAGCTCACCAGCTATTTCTCCTTCGTGCATTATTAAAATTCTGTCACATATTCCCAGTATTTCGGGCATATCAGATGAGATCATAATAATTGCTTTACCCATAGCCTTTAGTTCATTTAAAACATCGTAGATTTCCTTCTTAGCGCCCACATCTATTCCTCTTGTTGGCTCATCTATTATTAATACTTTAGGTGCAAGCATGAGCCATTTAGCCAATATAACCTTTTGCTGATTTCCACCACTTAAATTTTTAATTAATTGTTCTGAGCTAGGAGTTTTTATAGAAAGTTTTTTTATATATTCATTAACATCCTTGCTTTCTTCAACTTTATTTATATGCTTAGCTCCATTTTCATATTTTTTAAGGTTAGCAAGTGTCATATTGTCGCTTACTGACATACCTAGAATAAGGCCTTCTTGTTTTCTGTCTTCAGAAAGATAGCAAACTCCTTCTTTAATTGCATCTTTTGGGGAACGAATATTAACTTCAAGACCATCAATAAATACTTTACCAGAAGATTTTCTATATTCTCCAAAGATAGTTTTTGCCATTTCTGTCCTCCCAGAACCCATGAGCCCTGAGACACCTAAGATTTCTCCACTCTTTGCTTCAAAGTTAATATTGCGTACCTTTTCATTAAAACTTAAGTTTTCAACTTTAAGAATAGTATCTCCTTTTAATGATTTTCTGTATGGAAACTGTTCTTCTAATTTTCTACCAACCATCATTGATATTAAATCTTCTTTAGTAATATCTTGTGTTTTAACCTCACCAATATATTTACCATCTCTTAAAACGGTTATTCTGTCGCAGATTTGAAATATTTCATCCATTCTATGGGATATGTACACTATGCACATATTTTCACTTTTAAGCTTATTAATTACTTTAAATAGATTAGCTGTTTCCACATCAGTTAATGCAGTTGTAGGTTCATCCATTATTATTATCTTAGAATTTTTGGAAAGTGATTTTGCTATTTCTACTAGCTGCTTTTCCCCTACATTCAAATCTTTAACTATGGTATTCACATCAATATTGAAACCAATATCTTTAAGTAAAATTTGTGATTTTTCTTTTAGCTCTTTTTTATTTATTCTTCTTGTTATTCCATTAAACCCTTCATTACCTAAAAATATGTTTTCCCATATACTCAAATTAGGAAGAAGACTTAGTTCTTGATGAATAATTGCAATGCCATGTTTCTGCGCATCTTTTATACCTTTTATATCTACCTCAGAACCTTGAATCATAATACTTCCGGAATCCTTATTATAAACTCCACTTAAAATTTTCATTAAAGTAGATTTTCCTGCTCCATTCTCTCCGAGTAGAGCTAGAACTTCACCACTATAAGCTTCTATTTTAACATCTTCAAGAGCTTTTACTCCTGGAAAATATTTCGAAACATTTTTCATCTGAAGTAGAGGCGTTATCTTAGCCATTGAATCTCCTCCTCAAAACTTACTTATATTGCACTATTATTAGAATACAACTCCTGATTTTAGTATTACATTTGCATAGGCTGTTTGTTCACCGGTTCTTATTACTGCCTTGCACTTCTTTAACTGAGATTTAAGTTCTTCGTGAGTAATAAATGTAATTTTTACATCTCCAACCGCTTTTTTTATTTCATTGAATAAATGAGAATTAGCTTCAAAAGTTTCCTTAGCCACTATTACTTCCTCTATTTGAAGTTCTGTTAATATAGACGTTAAGGTTTCAATAAACCCTGGTATATTTTTAATTAATGCAATATCTATTCTTTTAGTTTCATCTGGTATTGGTAGACCACAGTCCCCTATAGCTAAGGTGTCCGTGTGTCCCATTTTAGATATTACTTCAGAAATTTGTGAATTTAGTAATGTAGTTTTTCTCATGACTATGCCTCCTTCTGGTATATCTCAAGTGGAAATCACAATTATTAATTGTAATCTTCCCCGTAAATGTCTATTACCTCTTGAATCGTTGGAATTGAAGGTTGTGCTCCCGATCTTTGAACTACTATTGAAGAAACTCTATTACCAAAAACTATAGCCTTTTTCAGATTTTCGTAGTTCATTTCACTAGTCCTTAATTTACTTGCTACAGCTCCAATAAAACTATCTCCTGCAGCAGTTGTGTCTATAGCATTAACCTTTATTGCTGGAATCAATTCTGATTTTTCTTTAGTTATTAATGCGGCACCCCTTGAACCTAGAGTTATTATTACGTAACTCACTCCCATTTTTATGAAATTACCAGCTGCTTTCTTAGCACTTTCTAAATCTTCAACTAAAATCCCTGTAATATCATAAGCTTCTGTTTCATTTGGAATTATTATATCTGTACATTTCAATAAACTTTCATCTATTTTTTTTGCAGGAGCTGGATTAAGTATTGTTATAATTCCATGTGATTTTGCATAAGTAAAAGCCTCAAGGGTCATTTCACTTGGAGTTTCAAATTGTGCGATCATTACATCGCAATCCTTTATAATTGGATAGCTTTGTTTTATCTCATCTATTTTAATGCTCATATTAGCACCAGATACTACAACTATAGAATTATTACCTTCACAGTTAACATTAATTATAGCTGTTCCAGTAGGTTCTCTACTATCTTTAAAAACACAGCCTGCATTTATGCCATCCCGTGAAAGATTACTAACCAAGGAATCACCATTGCTGTCTAAGCCAACCTTACCTATCATATATACTTCCGAGCCCATGCGCCTAGAAGCAACTGCTTGATTAGCCCCTTTTCCTCCAGGAATATTGCTTATACTTTTAGCAAAAATGGTTTCACCTATCTTAGCCATGTTTTCTACTTTTAATACTATATCCATATTTAAACTTCCAAGGACACAAATTTTATTCATATAAATATATCACCTCTTTTTAACTTAACCGATTAACTAAACCGGTTAAGCTTATTGTATACGTTTAAATGTCTTTAGTCAATAATTAATTTAAAAAATATATGTAGTTTATAATCTATTGTGTGTAGTATAAGTTATAATAATACTACAATTCATATATTAAGGAGATGAAAAATGATTATAGTGTTTAATGATAAAGCAAATAAAGCATTAAAAGCATTAATAGAATCCAAAGAAAATGGAGTTATAAGATTAGAAGTTTTAGCATTTGGTTGAGGGTCGCCCGCATTAGGGCTTGTTTTGGATAAACAAAGAACTGATGATTTTTTTATAAACGCTTACGGTATTTCATTTGTCATAGAGGAAAAAGTTAAAATTTATTTTGAGAATACAGAAATAATATATAATCCTGAAGCATTTAATGGAGGATTTTATGTCCATAGATACCGTACATCTACTATTTAATATTAGATATAAAGTAAGACCAACTATTTTGTTGGCCTTACTTTTTTTTATAAACGCCAGATTAGAAGCACTTATAATGCATATTTATAGTTTGTTGACTTTCAAAATAATTCATGATAATATCATTGTAAACCATATATATAAATGAGGTTTACAATTGTATTAACAGCATATTTAATTAAGTAGTGAATAATGTTGCGTAATCTATAATTTTATAAGGAGGAATTTATTTTGAAATTATCTACACGAGATCTGATAATTACAGCATTATTTACAGCACTAACAGCAGTTGGTGGAATTATATCTATACCACTTGGACCATTACCTATAACGCTACAAACTTTTTTCGTTATTTTATCAGGACTAATATTAGGTGCCAAATTAGGTGCTTTATCTCAAATCACATATGTTGTTTTAGGCTTAGTTGGATTACCTATTTTTGCTGGTGGTTATGGAGGCCTAGGCACATTAGTAAGACCTTCTTTTGGATTTTTAATAGGCTATATTGTTGCAGCTTATGTAATTGGGAAGCTTACAGAAAAAGATAAGTCTCTTTCTAAAATTATATATTCTGTTATTTTAGGAAGTTTTGTAATTTATATTATTGGTGTACCTTACTTTTATTTTATTTTTACAAATTATTTAGGAAAAAATATAAATTTTTATTCAGCGCTTAAATACGCTTGCATACCATTTATACCTGGTGATATTATAAAAGCAGTACTAGCTATAACGCTCGCTAAACAATTAATTCCTAGGCTGTCAAAGTATTTAAAATAAAATTAATGCGTAAATTCTTATAGTATTTTAGGAGGTAACCCAAGGTTATCTCCTTTTGAATATCCATTGCTACTCCCAAGCAGTCCATATCTCTGGCACATAGCCCACAGTAGCTTGTTTTCCGTTACGTACTATTGGAGTCTTAAAAAGCTGTGGGTTATTTAATAAAATATCTTCCTTTGTCTCTTCTCCTCTAATTTGATCTAAATTTAATCTTTTATAATCCTTTATTTTTGTATTTATTAAATTGTTCAATCCTAAAGAACTTTTTACACTTTGTAGTTCACCCTTACTTAGTCCTTTAATATTTAAATCTATGAATTGATATTTTATATTTCTTTCTTTAAAAAATCGTTCAGTTTTTTGTGTATCAAAACACTTTTTAGTTCCAAAACATTGAATATTCATTTGTTTTACTCTCCTTAAATCATCACCATCTGTGATGCAATATTAATTACCGTTAATTAAAAAATCGGTCGATATAAGTATAAGGCATCGCCCCAAAAATAACTAGTAAGTTTGTTAGTCTTTTTTTGAAGATGACAAAACTAGAGTATTATAATGGCCAATATTACTGTAGCAACTATTCCACAAGTAACAGGGATAATATTCTTTCTAGCTACGTCAAATGGTTCAACTTTACATATCCCGGCTGCAGCAACCACACTCCAAGGAATTATGGTTCCTCCACCTATCCATATGGTTATGATTTGACCAAATGCTGCGACCTTTTCTTTGTCTATAGTAATAGCGGTTGAAAAGGTGCTAGCTAAAGTTCCAACTATGGGAAGGCCTGCAAAACCTGAACCACTAAGTCCAAGAAGAGTACTTACTGCAGTTTGTATGCCTATTACAGAATACTTTGATAACGGTATTTTATTGGCTGCATATATTCCTATATCACTTAAAATTCCAGTGGCTCCATTACCCAGTATATCAGTTGCTGTGCCTTCACTTCCTAGAAAAAAGAAAGCACCGATTATTATAATTGGTGCAAATATGCTAATTCCAAATGCAAATCCACTTTTAATATATTTAGTAACTTCTCCTAGTGATGTTTTAATATCAGTATGAACTATAGATGTAATTATCATTATTAGTGCCGCTGTTCCACCTATTAAAGCTGTAGATTCTGAGCCTATTAATTTGAATTTATTTATGAATATGATATCTGTTATAAAAGCTATTGGAGTGGCTATTGCCATTACTTTTGTTCCTTTTGACTTCGGTTTTATTAATTCCTTAGCTTCATTTATTGTTGTGGAAATCCTAATTTCTGAAGTTTTGTCTTTTCTCATAAGTATAAATGCTATAGTAATAGTAACAATACTCATTACGCCCCAAAATGGAATACTTTCTTTAATAATCCCCAGAGGACTCACTAAATTTGCAGTCTTAGCAGTTATTGATGGTGCGGCTTGAAGAACAAAATCGCTTGATAGAGCAACTCCATTCCCAAATATGCATAAAACTACAGCTGCCCATACTGGAGGCAATCCAGATTTTATAGCTGCAGGCACCATTAAAGCGCCTACAAAAACAACTGCAGGTGTTGGCCAAATAAACCATGAAGTAATTGTCATAGTAATACCAAGAACAAAAAAAGACATAGTTTTGTTTATCATTAATTTCTTCATAGGTTTTACAATTAGTTCATCTGCACCTATGTCAGTTAATGCGCTAGACATCGCATTAACTAATGCGATAACTACAACTACTTCAATAAATTCTTTTCCTGATACTACTATTGCTTTATATATAATCTGCACGGACGCTAGAATATCCCCGGTAAAGATAAACCCTATTATTCCGATACCTAAAATACATGGAAGAATCACATCTTTTTTAAGTGTAATTATTACAATAATTATTAGAATTATGATCATATACACATAATGAATTGTTCCTAAAATTACCATGTATTCTTACTCCTCCTGTGCATTAACCCAGTTTCATACACTAATTACATATAAAATTAAATAACTATTATAGAAACGTGGGACACCTATAAATTTTTGTTTTGAAATGCATATTAAATTCAGTATGTGCAAAATCTAAAGTAAATAATCAACTTTAATAGCATGACTTTAACTATCATTTATGATAGACTTATGACTAATAATTGTTGTCTCATCACTAAGGTGAGCAAGGAGGAAAAAATGTTAAAAATTTGGGGTAAATTAATTAATGATAATAGAATTATTATGGATGAAGTTTCAATGTCGGAAATAGATGACAGTTATCAAGAAAATCTAAAAGCATGTATAACTGAGTTATGTTATAAATTTGACATTTCAACACCTTACTGGCTAAAATCTAATATTAATGAATATAATAAAAGACGCAAAACTAGTTTTGATGAAAATAATTTTATAGATGAAATTCAATTTGATAAATTTATGATAGAAGAATTGAAACCAAGCGAAAAATAGTGCCCCCAGGCACTATTTTTAAGTCTTCTTGTTTTGTTTACATCTTTCTAATTTTACTCATACCTAAGCGCATCAATAGGATCTAATTCTGCTGCTTTCTTAGCAGGATATATACCAAAAAAGACACCAACTGCTGAGGAGAATAAAATAGAACCAATTATGGATGAGGACGATATTACTGGGGTTATTCCTGCAAAAATCCCTATGATTTCTGCGCCAACAATGCCTAAAATCATTCCCATAAGCCCTCCTATTAAGGATAAAATAACTGATTCAATTAGAAACTGCATTAGAATTACTTTAGTTGTAGCTCCTACTGCTTTTCTTATTCCTATCTCTCTTGTTCTTTCAGTAACTGATACGAGCATTATATTCATTACACCGATGCCACCAACTAATAACGATATAGCAGCAACTGCACTTATAAATGCTGTAAATATTCCAAGAACACTGTTAATTTGCTCAAGCATTGCGAGTGCATTATCTGCTGAATATATTTCTTTCCCTCTATTGTTGTGCCTTAATTCTAACATTTTTATTGTCCCGTTTCCTACCGATTCGCTATTTTCTTGTGAACTTGCAACCACGGTTATGCAACTTACTTTGAATTCATTAGACTGTAACGTGCTTAAGAAAGTTACTGGAGCGGTTATTATGAATGGTTTGCCAGAGCGTTTACCATTTCCAAAAGGTGAGGTTATTCCTTTCTCAACTCCTATAATAGTCATCTTTTTTATCAAATTATTTTGGCCTACTTTAATACTCTCACCGACCACATCAGAATATCCAAATAAACTAATGGCATCAGTTTCATCAATTATTCCCACAGCTGCTGCTTGTTCATATTCCTTTTCATTAAAATATCTTCCGAAAATAATTTCAGTGTTATTTATGTATGCAAGATCTGGGGATCCTCCTCTCATATAAGCATTTTCACTGTCATTTTTAGAAAAAATAGCACCTTGGAATTGATAAGAAGGGCTTACATATTTAACGCTTTCAATCTTTTGCTTTATCTGTTTAACATCTTCTAATGTTATATAATCCGTTGACTGTGCCTCTGCTCCATTTACTTTAACTGTAACAGATGAAGCTCCCAGTTTTTCGAATTCACCTGTGATAGCTTTTTGTCCTCCTTGGCCAAGAGATACAATTGTGATTACTGAACTTATACCAATTATTATTCCAAGCATGGTAAGGAAAGCCCTCATTTTATTCGCCTTTATGCTTTCTAGGGCAGTTTTTACACTTTCAAATATATTCATACTTTCGCTCCCTTTATAGGACAATTTTATGATTAACGTTTGAATCAGATACTATTTCCCCGTCTCTAAATCTTATTATTCTATTTGTATGGTCTGCAATATCATTTTCATGTGTTACCATGAGTATTGTAGCTCCTTCATTATTCAAGTCTTTGAAAATCTTCATTATATCTTCTGAGGATTTAGAATCTAAATTACCAGTAGGTTCATCTGCCATGAGAACTGCGGGTGAATTAACTATTGCTCTTGCAATTGCAGCCCTTTGCTTTTGTCCCCCAGATATTTCATTTGGCAAATGATATGCTCTATCAGAAAGACCTACTTTTTCAAGTGCATTAAGAGCTTTTTCTTTTCTTTCTTTAGCTGGTATACCTGCATACATCATTGGGAGCTTCACATTTTCAAGTAAGCTAATTCGTGGAATAAGATTAAATGATTGAAATACAAATCCTATCTCTTTATTTCTTATATAGGCAAGTTCATCACCACTTAGAATTGAAATGTCTCGTCCATTTAAAATGTACTTTCCGCTATTCATTTTATCAAGACATCCAAGAATATTCATTAAAGTAGATTTACCTGAACCAGAAGCACCCATTATTGCTGTAAACTCTCCCCTTTCTATTTTGAGACTAATATTTTTAAGGGCCATGAATTCAAGATCTCCAGTTTTGTATATTTTTATTAAGTCTCTCACCTCTATCATTTACTTTCCTCCGTTAACTCTTTTACAGTTAAACCTTCCTTAATAGAAGCCGTAGGATTTAAAACAATTTTGTCTCCCTTTTTAACTCCTTTAGTTATTTGAACTTCAGTATCTGATTGAATACCGATATTTACCCTTCTTTCATGAATCACATTTTTCTCAACCACGTAAACTGAATTTGTATTCCCTTTTTCTACCTTTAATCCCTCAGAAGGTATTTTAACAGCAACTGCAACTTTTCCTACTAGTATATCTATATCTACATCAAAATCTATTTTTAAATCAGGTGCTTTTTCTAAGATTGCTATTTCTACGTTTAAAGATGTTTCACTTCCTGTTACTCCCACTGTTTTATTTGCTGCTGGGTCTATTAATGAAACACTACCTTTATAGAATTTTTCTCCATTTTTAATTATTACTTCTTGACCGATTTTAACTTTATTAGCATCATATTTACCAAGGGAGGCGACTCCTTTTAAATCTTCTATATCTTGAACTACTACCACGGCTTCCATACCATTCCCAACAGCACCTGCAATTGCTTTCATTGCAGTTACCACTCCAGCGCTAGTAGCTATAATTGTGCTTTTATTTTCTGCTAATTTTTGTTTAGCTGAATTTAAGGATATTTTTGAAAGTTTTACAGAATTATCTGCTTGTTTTAACTTTTCCACGGAAATTGGTGATAAAGCACTCTTTTGTTGCTTTAAACCTTCTACTTTTGCTTTATCAGCTTGATTTGAACTTTTTTCTAATCCCATAATTTCTTTAGCTAAATTAGAAATACTATTTAATATATTCTCATTTTGATTGTATAAATCTTTTTTCTGGAGGAGTGCATTATCATATTGTATTTGCGCCTGACTAACTGTAGAAGCTAAATCCATAGTTTCATAAGTTACTAGGACATCACCTATTTTGACCTTATCTCCCACTGATACATTTACATTTTTAATTCTAGCTTGAAGGCCAAAATATTCTTTACTGTTCTTTGATTTCACCGTTGCTGTCGTAGAAATATAGGATTTAAGTTCCCCTACTTCGACTATTGAAGTTTTTACAGATACAATTTTACTATCATTTCTTTTTTCATTTATTAAAAATGCAACACTTAAAATAGATAATATAATTAAGCCGTAAACTACTGTTTTCTTTTTCATCTTTGTTCCTCCTTATATGCCTCGAGCTCTCACGGAAACTCTTTAGAGCCCGTGATTACTCATTTTTAATATCATTAATTTTTATTAATTCCCCCATTTTTTTTGCATAAAACGCTTGACAAGTCTGTAAAATTTTGAAAATCTCCTCCT
>JBLHPD010000137.1:0-13079 GCA_047624165.1 Clostridium sp.
GAGCGCCTATTGGCTTCCTTTAATTTATTGAGCCCTTTTTTAGACATGAGGTGTTTACGACCATCGCTTTATATTATCACAGGCATTTCCTATTGGGAATGCCTGAGTAGTAACTAAAAATCAATGTCATAATTAATTCCAATATTATATCTTTATACACTGTAATTACCAGAATCTTGGATAAAAACATCTCCGCCAATGCACATCTAAATGCCAAAAGAATAACGATAGATGCTATTGCTAGATCCAAATTTTTAAATAACATAGTAGTTACAAAAGTAACCATTACACTTAAGGCAAGTGATATTAAATTGATTTTCAGCATCAATTTTTCTCTCCTCAATGTCTTTAAATATGTATTAATAAGTAATGCCATTTTCCCTTCAAATACACACATTGGAAAAAGCAATGCCATATACATTAAACTATCTGCGTATTTAGGTAACCATGTTAACAAGACAACTTTAAGCGGATAATATACAATGAGTGCCCCCAACAATATTATCATCAAAAAATCTCTCATTGTTACATATATATTAGGTAGCTTTTTCTCATCAGTTCTTCTTAGAATTGGAAACATAATAATTCCTACAGCATTTATAAATAACATCATAAGATTTGACATACTTAGCGTAAGCGAAACTTTACCAAAGGTTGACATATTCCATGAGTGCTCTATTCCAAATCTAACTACACCTATAATCAACATGCTCGCTATATTTGCAAACATTAGCTTTATTCCCACACTAATATTCTCTATAGTATCTCTAAAGCTGAAATAAAATGTTGAAATTCCACGAAAAACTATATCACTACAGAAATGCATGGCATATAACAAAGAAACTAACCTAGCAATTAAATCAGCTACTATCATCAATTTATATTCTCTAACGCCAACTACCAGAAGAACAATAATTAAACAGCAATATAATGTTCTGTCAATCATTGTAATTTTTGCATATTCTTTTATTCTATTTGTACTTTGTAAGATGTATAGTAGCATGTATATGTATTTAAGTATTTTCGGTATACCCAATAGTATTAATGTTGTTTTGATCCAATTTATACTGCTTGTCCTCTAATTACACCCTAAGCTCCTAATGTTAGTTGCTTTACTTTTTATAACGACATAATAAAACTCCATAGCTATAGAAATTTCTATAAACATGGAGTGGATTCACTATTAGCTCAGCATATTCAAAGTGACCAATTAAGAATATGATTCATTGCTTCCAAGTAGTTTATTACATTTACGTATGATTATATACTTAATGTGGAAATTATACCACGAACAAAATATCCTATTTTTTTCATAATAGTGTAAAAAAATCTACTTAATTTATTATAAACTTAGATTTTTTTTGTTTATCTGTTGAAAATATGTCTTATTGTAAACCAATCTCCTGTATATTGGATCACAAATACATATTGTGGAATTTATTTATTTTCACTTATAAATATATTAATATAATTAGTATAAAATTATTTTCAAGTAATATAAATTCATCGGTTATTTAACTTTATTTTGCTTATTAACATTCTCATATTTTAAATTGACCTGCACCATTTACCTAAACATTATAATTTTTTTCTATAAATGTCGTTAAACAATTCCTTCACAACAAAAAAAATGCTTAAAATAATTGATTTTTTACAAATAATAGGTTATTATTTATATAGAATGTTTTACTGAGCGTAAATTCAAAAGGAGCGGATAACATGAAAACTGTGGTTTTATTTTTTTCAAGAACTGGAAACAGTAAAAGAGTAGCAACAAAAATATCTGATAGCTTAGGGTTAAAACCCTTAGAAATTACTGATGATAAAAATTGGAATGGCATTTGGGGTTATTTAAAAGGTGGCTACTATTCTTCTGCAAATAAAAGTGTAAATATTAAAGTCAATGGGGATTTTGAAGATGCGGATGAATATGTCGTTGTCTCACCCATTTGGGCAGGAGGCCCCGTACCTTCCGTTCGCCAGTTTTTAAAGCAAGTACCAATAAATAAGGTAAATTTAGTGCTCACCTGCAAGGGTAGCGATATTGATATTGCATTGACAAAATATCAAAGCGAAGTAGGAAAGTTAAAGGCTGGTTTCGGAATTGTAAAACGCTTAAAGGATGAAGACCAGCGCATTGAGGAAATTATTCAGGCTGTTAAATAATCTTCTTCGAAGCTATAATATTCTCATATTCTTTTTTAAAAGAATTCAACCCAGAAAAATAGAGCCAGCAGATAAATATCTACTAGCTCTATTTTTTTCTAAGCTACATTAACTGTAGTAGTATCAGTAGTAACAACCTTAGCATCTTTCTTACCAGCTAAGTTACCATATGCTGATTCAAAAATGTTATTTGCAATGACTAAATCCATAAGAGCATTTACCTCAGCTTCCGTTATAATTGAAACTCCATCTCCATCAGTTTTAATGTCATCGACAGTTAAAGTAAAATACTCACCTTCTGTAGCTGTTAAAAATCTCATAACTAATTTATTCATATGACTTTTCCCCCTTCAAAATTATTTAACCCTTACCACTTAACTTTCAATTCTCAACTGGAGCACTACTCCGTAACTAAGCTAAACTGATCTTGTCTGTCAATTCCGAATAATGGATAGGCTTTGATGCTTGAGATAGCTTGTCCAATTGCAAAAACATCCTCATCCACTGCAGCAACTTTTATATTACTCATTGTCTTTGTTGTATATTGGCCCTTTCCATTTTCGTCAACCCCTACTTTCATTGTAAGTTTTAGAGCACTTGATACTTTTGTAGATACAACTGCCATATTAACCACCCCTCTCATTTTGTTTTCATTGAATATATATGTCGCTGCGAAGTTTTGTGCGGTATTTATAAAAATATATAAATTTACATAAGGGCCCTAAGCTTTTCTAGCGCTTTTTTCTTAATTCTTGCAAATTGATGATAGCTTTTATCACTATCACAGGCTATTTCACCTAGTGGCTGCCCCCAAATATAATATCTCTCAATTATCTCGCGTTCGACTGGGCCTAATGTATCCAGTGCTACATATAATTTTTTCACTTCAGCATAGGCTATAGCTTCGTCCTCTAATGTAAATTCATAATTTGCTGCGCTATCAAAATCTAGCATATCATTGTTTGGAACTTCCCTAAAATGCTTTATTTCACCTTTTAGAAGGGCTTTGAAGTTCAATCTTATTGAATTGATACAATAGCCGTTAAAGCTATTGCTTCCTAGCTTATACATGGCTATGGCTTTTATCACGCTAAGATACCCGTGTTGGATTAAATCTTCAAGATCATAACCTGGAACGTAATACCTTGAAGCCTCCTTGAATATAAGATATTTGAACTTTTCTATTATTGCCTCTGTTGCCATGTCTTCTTTATTTTTAGCCTTTTCAACTAATTTTTCCATGATATGCACCGCCTTTTTTAATTTTTACATAAAATACTTTTACTCCTCAGTATTTTCCTGCGTATCCAAATGTCCAAGTAACCGTTTCTCTAGGGTCTCAAAGTCATATGTCCTTTGATTTCTTTTTTATTTATTACTTCTTGCTTCTTACTTATTACTTCTTGCTTCTTACTTATTACTTCTTCTTTATTACTTCTTATTCTATTACTTGGTAGGGGCTTATAATCACCTACCAAGCCCCTACCAAGGGGCTTATTAATTATAAATTGACTAGTTTTTTGAATTTTATCAGTTTTTTCGAAATTATTACCAGTTTCTGCTCCTACATTTTTTACTTTTTCAGAAACTTCTTCTGACCTTCCCTCCACAGAAAATTCTACTGATGGCTTGTCCACTTTTTCAAATGTATCCACAGCAGGCTTTTCATCAACCTCTTTTGTAATAAGGTTTTCAAAAATCCTTTCTACATCTAATCCAGCTGCCAGGCAATTGGTATATAATATTTTAATAACTGCCTTATTCTTAACTTTTAATATTTCTTTGTGAACACATTTTAAACTGTTGATACTGCTCGGAACATTGTATTTTACCCAGTTAATAACCATAAGCTCTTTTGTTTCCTCACAATATAATATTTTTTTATAGTCGCAGAATCTTTGAATAAGCTTCTCTACAGTTTCTCTGTATAGCCATTATTTATTCCTCCCTCAATTATCTAGTGTACTTTCTTGTACACTAACTGGTTTTACATACTTCATTTATGTCGTTTATAAACTTCTTTTTAAATATATCATAAAATATTTTACCAGTAAAACCCATAAAAACGTTGTATAACGACATAATTGACCTTTTTGAAATTATTATCCGGAGTTTACTTCATTTTCCTCACATTTATTGACAATTCACCGTCAATGACGTATACTCATTTTATAATCTTACACAAAGATAGTGTTTACACTATCAGATATACATTGGAGGAATATTTATGGTTCTATCTAAAAAAGAAATTGGACTATTAATAAAGGAAGCACGTAAGCACAAATCTGAAGTACTAGGTAATAAATATACTCAAAATATGTTAGCAAAAGATTTAGTACTTTCAAGAGGATATATAGGTGATATTGAGAATGGCAGGATTTATCCGAATTATGTTCTTTTAAATAAAATTGCAGAAAAATGCGAAGTTTCCTTGAGCTTTTTTGAAGATGAAACTAAAACCATTGAACATGACATAACCAAAAGTTCTATGTTAACTAAGCCCTCATCAAATCATATTGAAATAACGGATGTTAAGCAAGCTATGGATCTTATTCTTTCGCAACCAGGTATAATGTTACATGGAGAAATGCTATCAGATGAGAGTAAAATGGCTCTTGCAAATGCTATACAGATGGGACTTGCTTATGCAGAACAAATACAGAAAAAAGGAAAGAAATAAAACATTCTTTATTTAGGCGGTGGTTAAATGCAAGCTATCAAAGATATAGTTTCAGGTCTTTTAGAAAACTATGGTACTTTAAATACATTCGAACTTTGTGACTGTCTTGGTATAAAGATACTAAGAAGTAATATTGGAAATGAAATAAAAGGTTTTTTTCAGAGAACTCCAAATGGATATGAAGTGATTCACATAAACTCTGAAGTATGCGAACATGAAATAAAATATATTTGTGCTCATGAATTAGGCCATGCAATTCTTCATACCTCTATATCCTTAAGCTTTTTTATTGAAAACTGTATGCAAGTTAAAGATAAATATGAAATTCAAGCAGATAAGTTTGCTGCTGAACTTTTAATTGATCATGAAATTAATGATGCGGTATATAGTGAACTAAATATTGAGCAACTTAGCTCCACGTTTTGTGTCCCTTCTAAATTAATAAAATATAAGTTTAATCTTTCCCTGTGAATGCGTAGATGCCTAACCCAAAAAGAGAAGGACAGTTACGAATTCGTAGCTATCCTTCTCTCATTATTTATTCTACCTAATGTTATTTAGAAATAACAGAGTCTTTAACACTATTACCATTAGCATCTACTAAGTTTGTAGCTTTAAACTCAACAGTAATTGCGTCTGCTGATGAGTAATCATTTGTAGTTTTAACAGCTAATTTACCACTAGCATTTGTAGCAGTTGCAGTAACCACTGTTCCATTAACTTTCACTATAATTCCTTTTGGACCTTCCGTACCTACAAGTAATTCAGAGAAACCAACAGTGAAGTTTTTGCTATCAACTACAGTTATATTAGAAGCTACTGGTGCAACGCTTTCTTTTAGTGGAACTTGGACAGTTGCTTTACCACCAGTCAAAGTGTTTCCAGTAGTATCTTTAACATTCTTAGCGTAAAGAACATAATCACCATTAGCAGTTATAGATTCTTCAGGTAATGTAAATCTTACTTTTTTAGTACCATCAACAAACTGAAGCTCAGTGCCTGCTGGTAATACTTTTCCTCCAAGAGTATAGTTATTAGCCATTGTTGCTGAAGTAGTAACGCTTGCAGCATACTCTAAAGTAAATTCTTTATTGTTAGTTGGATTTACCACAACTGGTGTAGTTGCCGCAAATACTAATGAATCTGTAACTGTTCCAGGTGAAGACTGAAAAATACCAGATGCAGCATTAAATGTAATAACCTCTGAATTTACATTTCCAGATAAGTCTGTTACAGATTTAGCCGCTAATTCGAAAGTATAAGCTGAGTTGCTATCTAAGTCCATATCAACTTTAATAGTATTTAGCTCTGCGCCTTCAATTTTACCGTTAGCATCAAGATCAATACCTGCTCCTGTAGCCATATTATTTACATTTGTCACAGTTCCAGCAGTATAAACAATACCATTTTTAGTTTTAACAGTTATTTTACCGTTAACTTTTACAGCTTCATTAAAAGTAAGATATAATGCATCTTTATCTGTAGTAACAGCTGTATTATCAGCTACTAACATTTCAGTTGAAGTATTTGATAACGTAGCTGGAATTGAATCTTTAGTTAGAGTAGCATTGAATTCGAATGCATCTCCAGCATTACTAGCTAAGTCTTTTTGTCCTTCTACTTTAACTGTTGTATTTATAAATTTTGCTGTACCAAGTGCAGTTTCTGCATCTACCGTGAATTTAGTTTTATCAGTAGAATCTTTAATTTCAGCATCAGTCAAGTAGAAAACATTAGTTCCTACAGTTACTTTTGCATACTCTTCGTCACCAGAAGTAGCATCAAGGTTTTGCTTAGATAATTCTTCTGAGAAATCAATAGTTATTTCAGTGCCGTTAACTGTAGAAGTTACAGTTGGCTTTGAACTATCAACTACAAGTTTTGCTACTGTAAAGTTAACAGCCATAGGGTTAGATATATTGCCCGCGAAGTCTGCTACTGAAACAACATCTACTTTGTAAGAAGTGTCAGCAGTTAAACCTGTGATTGTTAGTGTATTACCCAGTAGTGTATATTGAGAATCAGAAAGCTGAACACCATCCAAACTTACTGTTCCTTCGCTTTGTAGTGGTTCATTAAAAGTGATAACTGCTTTAGTTCCTTTTGCATCAACTGATTTAACTGATGCAGCAGTTGTATCTGCAAATGTTAGTAATGCGTTGAATTCAGGAGTTAGAACAGTAATGTCTGCTTTTGTTTTGATTGGTGAAACAGTTACTTTAGCATTTGAAACTTTTAATTCTGTTTCTGTTGTTAGTGTAACAGTTTTAGCATCTTCTGAAACTACAGCACTTGTGATAGCTTGTCCTACTGCATATTTTGATGTTATTGCAGCATCTGTTGCATCAACTGCTTTGTTAAATTTAACTTCAAGAGTTTTAGCATTAATTCCACTTATAGATGTAACTGAAGTTGTAGTCACTACATCCATATCTTTAGCATCATAATTAGTTTCTACGCCAGCTGCATTTTTATAAACTACAGCAGGTATAACACTAGCATTTACTACGAGTCCTGTAATATTGTCTATCCAATCTCCGTTAAATCCTTTAACATAAACTGCTCCACCTGCAACTATTGCATTACCGATTTCTTCAGCATTAGCTACGTTATTAGCATACCCTAAGTTAAAAGCCTTTGATCCTATTACAACCGTACCCTCTGGCATTGCAGCAAAAGTCGTGAAAGATGTTGTTCCTGCTATCATTACAGCAGCAAGAACTGAACTTGTTATTTTCTTATTCATATATTTCTACCCCCATTTAAATTAGTTTTATTCTTTATTAACTACTCTTGATTAACTACCCTATATTAATTATTAATCAAGAGTTATAATACTTTTTAATGCTACTACTCTGCTATTAAAGTTACTTCGCTTGTTGAAACTAATGTTCCAGCTGCATTAAATAATTTAACTGTAACTTTGTCTCCAGCTTTTTTAGCTGGGAAAACTGTTGTAGCTGTTCCAAGTTTAGTTCCTTTTAAATCTGATATTTCTTTTGTACCATCAAATAATTGGTATTTAGTAGCGCCTTCTTGAGCTGATGTAACAGTTACTAATGATCCAAATGTAGCATCTTTTACTGTTGCTTTAACTTCTGCTGCTACTACTGGTACAACTGTTACTGTTCCAGCTTGTCCTAACATAGCATCAATAGATTTAACTACAAGTCCAGAAGCATCTAATAATTTAACTGTAACTTTATCTCCAAGAACTTTTGCTGGGAAAACTGTTGTAGCTGTTCCGAGTTTAGTTCCATTTTTATCTGATATTTCTTTTGTGCCATCAAATAATTGGTATTTTGTAGCACTCGCAAACATTTTTGTTCCTTCTGTTGTCATTGCTATATTTACTAGTGATCCAAATGTAGCTGCTTTAACAGTAGTGTTAAATACGTCTACAGTTTCTTCTGCTTTAACAGTTACCATTATTGTTTTCCAAGCTTCGTATGTTCCATAAGTTGAACCTTGGTTTTTCACGCTACTATCTTGTGCTAAGTAATTTTTCCAAGTTGTTGAATTTTCAGTGTTTGCATGCATTACAACCATGTAAGTTCCTGGTTTTGTGAATGTATATGATGGAGTTTCCATATAAGTTGTTGCTCTGTTTGTCCAAACTCCAGTTGATGCATCCATTATGTGAATTGCGTATTTGTATGGTCCTTCAATTCCACTTATTCCATCTATTTTATTGAAAGTTAATTTCATTCCATTAACATCAAAATCTGCTGTTCCATCTGCATATACTCTATTAGCATCATCTCTAGTTACACAGTTTAGTGATGCTAAATAGTAACTATCAAAGTCACCGTTTTTATTTGATAAAGCGCCTGTCTCTCCAGCTTTTTTTACCCAAACTGAAAGCTTTTGTTTTCCTAATGTGAATTTTTTTGTTTCTGGTAACACATATGGTGTTTTAGAATCAACTGCTGCGGTGTATCCATTTGTTAATTCACTCCATACTTTACCATCGAAAAGGAATGCTCTGTATTGGACTTGACCTTCATACTTTGCTGAAGTTACTGTAAATTTTTCAGTGTCCCCTACCACTAATGGTGAATGTTCTATTCCAACATAATTTATTGCTGGAACAACTACTGCTGCGGCTTTTGCTGTAACGTTACCTAAAAATCCAGCCATTACAAATAGTGCCGCCATAAATATACTTAGTGTTTTTGTGATTCTTTTCATATGTTTGTCCCTCCTAAAATAGATATTTTTTATTTTATATAAAAATAAAAACATAATTATAATTGTAGCCTTTCTAAAGATTACAATTAGTGCTTCTTTAATTACACGACCCATAAGTAATCAAAGATTTCAGTAAATTCTCTTTCTATTATATACCAATTTTCGTCAAATTTCAACTTTTCTACTTTCTATATGAATGTTTTCTTCAATATTCGCATTGTAAAATTAAAGCATGTCCCGTAAATTTCATTTAGAAAATCATGTTATTCTCCTCTTTAGTCTAAAAGCTCGTTTAGATTTATAAACTTTAATATGCTAGTCGTGTGCTAGTCGTATAAATTATTTTCTAAAAAATATTTGGATTTAAATAACAATATAATTGTATTATACTTGAAATTTGTCGAATTACAATAGGTAAGTTAATCCATTATTTAAGGTAAATTATTCATTATTAACAATCATATTAATTAAATCAACTATATTCTCGAATATTAGTAAAAACCATGAAAACGTTGTCGAAATAATGGAAATTTAAATTTCACTAAAGATTCTTGGTTTTTCTAAAACATCAGTGCTTTACTGACCTCCATTACTAAAATTCCCTGAAAAATTGTTTAATGCTAACTAGCTAAGTATCTTTGGCAACATCTTCATGCGTTAATTCGACATTTTTTTTATATGAAATAATTTCATAGACTTTTTTTATACCACAGGGAAAGTGCTGACTTCACTGTTTTTAGCTTAATTTTATCTGTTTACAATTAAGTAACACAATCGCAACTTAATTGACACAAATTTTTAGTATAATAAAGATATATAATAATTAATCCTTTAATAACCAATAGTAATTAAAAATAACAATTAATAATGGGGGTACTGTTTAATGCAAAGCAAGTTCGAACAGATTTATGACCTGTACTACGATTGTACGTACAGGTATATATTTATTTATGTAAAAAATAAATTGAATACAGAAGATATAATTACCACTGTGTTCACTAAAATATTCGAGAACAAAAATACAATTACTGACGTAGAAACAAGTAAACATTGGATTTTACTTATAGCCCATAATACTATTATAGATTTTTATAAGAAAAACAATAAAGTGCTCCCTAGTAATATAAAAAACTATAAAATATCCCCCACATCTCTTATGATGTAGGGGATTATTTAATCTGCTACTATTTATGAGTTACAACGCAAGGCTGAACTTTCTCCACTTTCACTCCAGCATTAACACATCCCTAAAAGGTAGACTACTGCAAATTTCTACAGCAATACATTACAAAAGCATACGTTGGGCGGGAGAATGATGTCAAAATAAATATATTGCTTGGGAAATAAAGTATGATAAGTAGAAAGTATCATTTACACGAAAAAAAATCCGTTTAGAATTTCTCAGCGCAGCGAACTGCAGTTGTAGTAATATACACTTTCTTTTTTTATATTTTGAATTTCTCTACGCTTGCAGATAAACTTTCTGCCATACCCGCAAGACTTTCTGCCGTTGCTGTCATCTCTTCAGAAGAAGCTGCTTGTTCCTGCGTGGCAGCTGAAATTTCCTCAGCGGAAGCTGCTACCTCTTCAGAAACACTTGCCACTGATTCCACCTTTTCCACCACATAATCTTTAGACTTAACTGCAGATTCTAATGCATTATTTACATTTATGATTTGTGGAACTATGAGGAAAACTTCATCCAATATGTCCTTAAAGGAAGCAACTGTGCTCTCCACTGTAACAACCTGTTCTTCAATTTTATTAGATACTAAGCCAGCTGTACTTGAAACATCCTTTGTATCTTTAGTAACTGTGCTTACAAGGTCCATAATTCCATTTGAAGAAGATGAAACTTGCTCTGCTAGTTTTCTTATTTCATCTGCAACTACTGCAAATCCTTTTCCTGATTCTCCAGCCCTAGCAGCTTCTATAGAAGCATTAAGTGCTAATAAATTAGTTTGTCCAGCAACATCATTTATAACCTCTGTAATAGCTGTAATCTTTTCTACGCTCGCATTGAGTAATATAAGTTTTTCTACAACAAATTTAAATCCATTTCTTATGCCTTCGACAGAAGTTACAAGTTCTTCTATTCTTAATGATCCAACATCCGCAGCCCCTTTAATTTTGCTACTTCCTACTGAAACCAATTGAACATTTTCATTGATAGTATCAAATGTTTTTGCGAATTCCTCAAGCAATGCAACTGACTCAATAAGATTTTCGCTCTGTTTCATAGCCCCATCTGCAACTTCCCCTACAGATTTTGTAATTTCCATGCTAGATGAAGCAACCTCTTCGCTAGAAGCAGAAAGAGTCTGAGAAACCCCATTTAAGCTGTTTGTAGTATTTTTAATGCTACCAATCATCTCTCTAAGTATTTCTAAAGTTTTATTCATAGCTATAGCTAATGTACCAACTTCATCCTTAGAACTTACTTCCAAAGTAGCTGTAAAATCCCCCTCTGAAATTGTTTCGAGTGCAGAAACTACATTTTTAATAGGTTTTGTAATTTTCGAAGAAAAATAGTATGCAAATATTAATATTAAAATTAAACTTGTTATAAATAATAAGCCTATTTTTTGTAGAATTTTAATAGCAATATATTGTAAATCCTGAGTAGCAATTGTAATTGATACAACCCCAGTAATTTTGCCATCCGTTAATTGTGGAACAGCCGTAGTAATTCCGTTATATTGACTGTCTATATAATCCATAGTAAGCCCGCTCTTAATTGCTTCCACTGCTTTTGCATTTCCAGGTTTCCCTATTTGACTGTTATCGCTATTTGCCACTATATTTCCATTTAAATCTATAATTTGGAAATTCGTAATGCTAGGTTGCTCCTTACAAAGCTCCTCTATATAAGACTGGGCATCAACCGTCATATTACTAGATTTTTCTAAACTCATACCTACTTGTGCTGCAATTATTGTAACATCAGACTTAGTCTGCTCATTGAGTATGCTACCCATATTTACAGCTATTAAAACAAACATAGTTAACATACTTATTATTGCTACTGACATAAACCCTGCAGTAACTTTTTTTCTAAGGGAATTAAACAACACTACCATCTCCTCTATTATAACTCTGGATACTACTATTTTTATTTTTCTATATTTTTCTACTTTTCTCATATTTTTCTACAGATTTATAATAGCATAGTTTGCGTATTATTAAAAGTATTTATATCATTACTTGTACCTGGTAATTATCTGGTCCTCGGAGGTACTACTAGCTTTTTGCTCTACAAATTCTTTATATAATTTATACCTATCACTATACTTAAAATAACTTAATATTATTTCAGTATTTACCAATTTACTCTTTTCTCCTATAAACATTCTATAACTAGTCCATTGATATTTTTCTGGTATAGATACCATTTTGGCTTTTACTGGATTTAAATGCACATATCTACTAGCTTCTAATATTTGCTTATCACTTTCTATTAATTTTGAAAAATACTTTGCTTGAAATAAATGACCTATATAATTATATTTCTTATTAAAGTATCTCGTATAAATTGAATTTATTCTTCTCATTATCCTTGTTAAAGGCTCTTCTCCAGTTTTTATAATAAGATGTACATGATTATCCATTAAACAATATGCTACTAATTCATAATTTGTATGACTATAATAAATAAGTGCTTCTCCTAAAGTAGTTAAATATGCTTTAAAATCTTCTTCATCTTTAAATATATCATTTTTATTATTTCCTCTAGTTGTTATATGATAAATTGCTCCTTCATACCATATTAATTTAGGTGTTGACATTAAAATTCTCCTTTAATTATGTTTTTATTTTAATTATAGACATAAATTTTCTTACCTAAACAAAAAAGCTTTTCATTAAATTTTACTCTAATGAAATACATGGTAATTTTGACAATTTTCTGGACCTCGGAGGCAATGTCATCAATGTAGTCTTCAAATTATTTGCAATTTAGAGCCTAAACGTAAAAAAACTACTACAAACATAAATATTTTCAGTCTGATTTATAGGATTTATGAGTAAATATAAATTAATATGT
>JBLHPD010000138.1:0-12974 GCA_047624165.1 Clostridium sp.
TTGCACCGTGCAGGCTTGTTTGCTATGCCTATTTTTATTGCAAACCACTCTCTGAGCATAAAATTTATAGTTCTATAATGAATCTATAAAAAACCAAGTTTTAAATATTAGTTTCCGTGACTACTCTCTTAAGTATATTAATAAACTTTAGTTATTTTGTCATAGCCTATATATAACCATAATTCTACAAACATTTATCATTTCCCTTCTCATTTGGAAAAAAAGAAAATAACACCAATATCAAAAACATTTATATTTTAATTATCTATTAAAGATTATTATTGGTAATTTATTAAATATATTGTATAATTAGTATGTATTATTTTTTATAAATATAGAAAGAAAGGTAGGTGAAAACCTGCATCGTGGACAATTATTTTCCCATGATACCACCATTCTATTACTGAATAGAGTGCTAAGATTTACGATTTTAGGTAGCAGGCATTAATTTGAGAATGATTTTACTAGGTGCCCCCGGAGCTGGAAAAGGTACTCAAGCGCAGCTAATATGTGAGAAATACAACATACCACATCTGTCAACTGGAGATATATTTAGAATGAACATTTCAAGCTGCACTCCACTTGGTGTGAAAGCAAAAAAATATATTGATAAAGGTCAGTTGGTACCTGATGGTCTAACCATTCAAGTAATAAAAGATAGACTTATTGTAGATGATTGCAAAAATGGATTTTTATTAGATGGATTTCCAAGAACAGTCTTTCAAGCAGAAGAACTTGGTAAGTTCTTACAAAGTATTAATAGTATCTTAGATATTGTACTTCTAATCGATGTTCCTAAAGAATTTGTAATTGAAAGAAATATAGGGCGAAGGATATGTTCTTCTTGCAGCGTAAGTTACCATGTAAAGTTTAGTCCACCTAAAGAATTTGGTATCTGTGACTTTTGTGGAGGAAAATTGATTCAAAGAAATGATGATAATGAAGAGACTGTTAAGGAAAGAATTAATGTTTATACTAATCAGACACATCCGCTAATAGATTATTATAAAACTAATCATTCTTTAGCTATAGTTGATGGTAGGGATGATATACTTACAGTTTCTAAGAATATCTTCTTAAGACTAGTAAATTTGAGTTTTCATTAAAGTAAGGCATAGGTATTAGCTATTTAATCTTAGATTTATTAACTTATAAAAATGTAAGCAGATTTGTATGAACGCATCTACTTACATTTTAATTGCATAAGAACATGATAATTAGGAGAATAACATTTATCCTCTTTTCGTTAATAGACTTTCTATTACATTTAATTAATACGTTTTAATTCCACGTCATTATTACCCTCATACTTTGCCATTCGAGGATCATTTTTAAAATAGCTCTCGTAAATGCCCTTAGCGACATTTGCAGCGTCACTACCATACCCTCCGTCAAATATAACAACAGATATTGCAATTTCAGGATTGTCAGCCGGTGCATACCCAACATACCACGCATAATCTCCTCTACCCACTTTATTCTGAATAGCAGTTGTATTAAACTGTGCTGTACCTGTTTTACCACCTGTAGGTATTGGAAAATCTCCAAGTGCTTTAGATGCAGTACCATCGGCCCCTGCAACGTTATTCATGCCCTGCATAACAAGGTTTCTGGTTTCTTCACTAATATCGGCTTCGTTTAAAACCACAGGTTTTATTTGAGATACTAACTTTCCATTAGAGTCCTTAATGTTATCAACCAAATGAATTTTATATCTTGTCCCACCATTTGCAATTGTTGATACATAACTTGCCATTTGAAGAGGTGTGAAATTGTCCATACCCTGACCGATAGACGCTATATACATATTGTATGGTAAGCTTAAAGAGCCATGACCCTCCTGTACCGCTTGGTAATTTATATCATTTAGAAATGATTTTAAATCACTGGCAGTGATATTTTCCCCTTTATACTTTGGATCGGCAGCAATTAACTGCTTGAATAAATCCTCGTATTTTTCCTTTGAAAAAGTTCCATTTTTTACAGAATCCCTTATATCATTTTTAATTTTAGTTTTTATTTCTGAAAGTTTTATTCCATTATAGATGATATTATCGTCTCCATCTCTATCGTATAAATCTATTTTGAAAAATTTTGCTCCTGTACCTGAGTCTCCAATTGCTAAATCTTGCTCAATATTCCAAAGATATTGTGATGCTGACAGGTTTTTCTGGGATACTGTATTATATACCTGCCCAAAATTTTCGCTTATTTCTATTCCTGTAGAAGGGTTCTTTGAATTAGGATCAGCTCCTAGTCCAAAACCCCATGCATATTTAGCTAAAATATCATCTCCATATTTTTCTCTTAATAATCCACCTACATTCATAAAAAATGGGTTACTAGATTTTTCTATTGCACTTACTACGTTTACTTCGCCAAGTGACCCATCTGTATAGAAATGATTTATTATTCCGCCCCCCATATCAAACTGTGCTTGATCAAGGTAAGTGGAATTTGCATTTATAACTCCAGTTTGAAGCCCTGCAATTGCTGTCATTGGCTTAAAAGTAGACCCTGAAGGAATAAGTGACATAGTTGCATAATTATACAAGTATTTTGGGTAGTAATCAAACTTATCATTTCTAATAGTGGTATTTCCCTTTATGCTTGTGTCTATTGGAAACATAAAATCAATTAAACTCTGTGATTTTCCCTCAGCTTTCGCCATATTTTCATAATCAGGATTAAAATATTTTTTTGATTGAGCTTCTGTTAATCCCTGCGACGTAGAAAAATCATTTGGATTGTACCCTGGCAGACTAGCAAGTGATAATATTCCACCCGTATGAATATCTGTGACAATAGCTGCTCCTCTTGTAGCGTTTGATACATTTAAATCATTCACAATTCCTTTACTTTGTAATAACTTCATTTCACTATTTAAAGCGTTTTCTGTAGCATATTGCAAATTTGCATCTAAGGTAAGCTGTACATTATTTCCAGGAACTGCCTTCTTACTAGAAACTTCATTTATCGCATCTTTTCCTCCATTATCTCCCTTAAGACTGCTTTCCATCGCAGCTTCAATTCCAGAAACTCCCACATAATCCGCACTTATATCATAACCCTTTGCTGAATATTTCGCCTGATCTGCAGAGCTTATTTTACTTATATATCCTAGTACTGATGAAGCAAGCTGTCCAAAGGGATATTGCCGTGTAGGCTGACTTTCCACTTTAATTCCAGCTAGTTCTGAGAGACTTTGCTCGAATATAAGGGCTGTATCTTTCTTTATATTAGTTGCTATGTTAATTGATTTGTATGAAGAAAAAAAATTCATTTTTATACCATCTTTTACAATTAAATATCTTCTTATTGTGGCCGGTGTTTCCTGTATATGCAAACTCGAAACTCCTTTTATTACACCATAATCCTTAAGAAGTTCAATATATATTTGCTCTGGTGTTAATTTCAAAAGTTCATTATTAAGCTGAGTAGTTTCATCTTCAGTTAAATCAGCCTCTTTTTTATTTTTAAATTTTTCTTTCAAGATATTCTCTTGAAGCCATCTATCTTTTAAAAATCTTAACTTCAAGATTTCTATTGTCTTAGGATCACTTGAACTAAATTCAAATCTGTATGGTGCAATTTTCAAAGGAAAGCTATCTGTCTGAGTTTCTCCATTTTCATCCAAAATCTTAAATATTTTTTGTAGTGTTATAAATATCTGAGTACCAGCCTTAGTTGAATTTGTATATGTAAGATTATAACCTGGTACTACCGTTGCAAGGCCTATTCCATTTTTATCTGTTATGAGACCTCTCGGTGCCTCTACTGTTATAATATTATTAATGCTCGCTTTTACTACATCCTTATAATATTGTCCATTTAAAACTTGTATATCATATAATTTTGCAATTATTGTTGAAAACATAGCTAGCATAATTATAAATAGAACATTATACCTATTAATTTTCTTTCTCTTTTCCATTTTATTCCTATTATAAACTTTCATTTTGATGTACTCACCTTTTCCTAAAAATTATTTGCAACTTTACTATTATATCATGAATTTTCTATGATATTCTTAACTTATCTAAAAATTAATAAATGTAACACAATAGATTTGAGTTAAATTCAAAACCTTTAATTTTATATATCGCTTGTATGATGATTTATAACATTTTATTATGTTAATCACAATTTTAATTTGTTGTTGATGAAAGAAATCTATAATATATGCCGGCTAAATATTTAAAATCCAGACGTGCAGCTGAGTCTAATAAATACGCGGATTTTTTTGCTTCATCTACTCTATATTCATTTAATGCAGCAATTATATCATCAGCATTCCCGATGCCAATGCCATGTCCGAAATAATTTTTTTTCCCTATATCTATAACATTTTCTCCTTGCCATTGGGGCTTTGCTGGATTTACATCTGGATTATAAAAGTATCTTCTATCCCCTGGTAAATAAGCACTTCGTTTTTCTAAATAACCTACCTCCTCAAGAATATCGTCTATGTAATGCCAATTCATTAACTGTATTTCAGGAAATAACTCATTGAAAAGTTTCTCAGAAAATATATTAAGCAATGCTTGATAATAAATAATAATCATTGCAGTAGCACATTCAGTACCATATTTAGAACTATTTATAGAAATATCCTCAATAGCAGCACTTGGAGTTATTCCTTTTTTTAATATAAATCCACCTTCATCAGTACGATCCCAATAATCAAGGTTACACATTGATTTACGAAAGGTTTTAAAGGCCATATTGCTATTATTGAGTCTTATAGCAGCAATAACAATATTTTTTCGTAATTTTAGTTCAAACTGCAATTGCTTTAATGAATCATATTCATACCGCTCTTTGCTTAAATCCATTATAGTAATGATATCTCTTTCAATACCCTTTTCTTTATATTCATTTGTAAAAGTATCAACATTAACAATATTGCTAGAAATTATAATCATTTATTACCCTCCAATATCCCTTATATTTAGTTTAACAAATATCAATTGTTAAGCTCTTAACCTAGTTTCTGCAATTCGTATTTGGTTAGTTATAGAATGGTTAATCCATAAATCCCAGAAATATATGTTTTCATGATGAATTCCTAGTGAGCATGTTGCTAGAAGCAGTTTGTTATCTTCATCTATATTGTTAAAATAACCTAATAAATTATTTTCTCTTGCAGTGTATGGTATGAAAGGTTCTCCAGTATAAAGCGATATCCGTCTGTACAGATATTTAGCATCTAAAGCTATACTATAGGATTTAGGCTTACTGGTTCTCTGAAAACTTTCTCCCGTAAAATATAAAAAGGGATAATTCTCTTCAATCCAATTATAAAAATCTATATATTGTTTTTTACTACCTTTTACCATAGTCATATCTATAGAAGGTACAAATTCTAAAAGTTTGCATGCTAGTTTAACGTCATTTACGTCCTCTGAACCTAAATAATTTGCGATTAACATTAAGCTATATGGATCTCTTGCTTGAAAAAAAGCCCAGATTAAATCATGAGTAAAAAGACCTGCTCTGTTTCTAAAAAAAATCATATCTACTATAATAGGTAAAATTGTTTTATCCTTGTGAATTTTTATTAAGAGTATTGCAGTAAGATCTAAGAATTCATCATTTTCATCGTTTAGTCCATACTGAACTATTCCTCTTTCAAACATACCTTTCAAAACAGGATAAGCCATTTCTCTATAATTAGATCCTAAATATTCACTTTTCGAAAAACTTGAGGTATTTATACTATCTAAACCCATATAATCTTCCCCTTCATTTTTTATTCTAGATTTTCATATAAATAAAGAGCCATATTATATAATATTATCAATCTATCCTATATGTTAAAGATATTACTGAAATAATCAAAAAAAAAACAGATGATTTCCTTCATCTGCTTTCGGTTAAACTTCTATTCTCTTTTTTTGTCTGGTTCAGATGCCATACATGATTCAAATACCTGATATAACTTCATTCAATATTCTACTACAATCACTAGTTAAGTAATCCAATGATACTTCTCCTCTTACAAACCTAAATTCCCCTATTGTCATAAGTTCATCTTCTGTTAATTTTCCAGTTTTAAGTAAATACCGTAGTTGCATTTTATGTTGATTTAAGTCTTCCAAAACTAACCCATCCGCAATCATTCTATCACCGTCAAAATTCAATTCAAATATGTCCTCAGCCGAAAAATTATTGAAAGAATTACTTTTAATAATCGGAAAGATTCTTAAAAGTACATTACTTGTCGGGTTAACTTCAAAAGCATTGTATTTTCCATCAATATGTTCTTTCCTAATTATAAAAGCTTCAGCATTCAAAGCATTACATTGAATTATTGAAGGCAACATCTTTCTCAATGTTACATGTCTCAATATCATAATTTTCTCCTCTTATTTAATATTTTTTTAGATTCTTATAACTTAAAGATATTAAATTACTTTCTTTAATTTTCTTTATTTTGAAATAATATACAAATCAAATACCATATTACCATAAAACAGCATTAAAACAAAGTTTAGCAATCAATTTTCTCTCTAAAAGGGTTGAATATATACCGCAGAGGGGTATATAATAAAGCATGAAATGATATTTCGTCGATAAACAAAGAGGAGGAGAAATTTTGAAAGTAACAAATAATCAAAGATCAACTACCAATTTGACTAAATTAATGGCGGTGTCCGTTGGACATTTCACCAATGATTTTTATATGAACTTAATTCCGCCTATTTTATTCTTATTTGTTCAAGAACTTGGTTTAAGCCTAGCAGAGCAGGCTTTCATTGCCTTTGTAATTACAAGTAGCGGTTCTTTTGCTCAACCAATTATTGGATATTTTGTAGATAAGCGAGGAAAGCCATGGCTTGTGATTCTTTCTTTAGTTTGGATTTCCTTTTGGATGTCTATGAGTGGAATAATCACAAATTATTATTTATTGATTATTATACTAGGACTCGGTGCCTTAGCATCTGCCTTATTTCATCCATTAGGTTCTGCTATGGCAATAAAGCTTGGTAAAAAATCAAGGGGTAAAAGCTTATCTATTTTTATGACTATTGGAGGCTTTGCTGCCTCCGTATCTCCTATGATAGCTATTCCTATTGTAAAAGCCCATGGACTAAAGGTACTAGTATTTTTTATGGTTCCAGGTATTTTAGTTGCATTATTTATGTATCTGTCCCAGGTACAAAATGTTGACATGAACCAAACACAATTGAAAAACGTTGAGAAAAGCGGAAAATTTGATTTTCATTCTGTAAAGTGGATATCTGCATTAGTGTTTATTTCTACCAATAGAGTACTGATTCGAATTTTCTTGGTTACCTTTGGTGTACAAATTATGCTATCGAAACAGGTTGATATTAAGATTGCAGGAGTGGTACTGTCTGCTTATTTATTAGCTAATTCTCTTGGTACTATTATAGGAGGCTACTTAAATGATATAATAGGAAGTAAAAAAGTATTAGTTATATTTAATGTGCTAGCACCCTTATGCATGGTTATGATTGTATTCACCACAGGTATCCCTATGATTACTGGGTTTTTATTTATGGGACTTACCTTAAGCGGATCTAATACAGCTAATATTGTAATGACCCATGAGTTAATGCCAGAAAATTTGAATGTTGCAACTGGATTAATTATGGGACTGTCTGGAGGACTAGGAGGACTTTGTATGCTTTTATTCGGAAAAATTGCAGATATACAGGGACTTATCACTAGTGCTTCTTATTTATTAATACCTTTAATATTGGTAACTTTACTTACTTTTTTATTACCAAATGAAAAATCTATGCTAAATCAGAATACTAAAATAACTAATTAACAGGAGGTACCCAACATGAAAATCTTTAGTAATATATTCTCTGGAGAACCTAAATCTATTTATAGATCTATTGAACAAGGCAACATTGATGAAATAAAGAATTATTTGAAGGTCGATAAGGACTCAAACTCTGACTTTAAAGTTGAAAGTATACTTCATTATGCTATTAATAATAGTCAAAAGAATTATTTTAAAATAATTGAGCTTTTAATAGATAACGATGCTGATATTAACAGTCATCATAGTAAATTTTTAGAAACTCCTCTTCATAAACTTTGTGCGAGGATAACGCCTCAGATAGATGTAATAACTATGATCCTAAAAAAAGGGGCTAAAGTTAATGCAATCAACATATCCGGTAAAACCCCTGTATTTTACTGCAGCTTTAATTACTCTGTGGAGCTTCTGAATCTTCTTGTAAAATATGGAGCTGATATACATATAAAGGATAAATATAAAAACACACTTCTTCATGATGATTATATCAATTGTTTTGATGAGCATTTTGAAGAATTTTTAAAAACTCTAATAAGTTTAGGCTTTGACATTAATTCAACAAACTCTTCAGGGTTAACTCCCTTTGATCTTTGTGAAAATAAAAAAATCAAAGATATTTTGTTGAAATACAATGGAAATAAATAAAAAATAGACGGGATTTCATTCCTGTCTATTTTTTAAGTATAAAATTATATGATTATTTTTAACCATAACGTAGGTTTAATTCTATAAATACTTTATAATTAAATACAATTTATCCATTTAATATTCTAAGTGTTTCATCCATATTGGAAGTTAATCCTGCTATTACTAACCTATCCCCCTTTAATATTTTTGTTTCACCATCTGGAAGAATTTCAACTCCATCCCTAATTATTTCAAATATTTTAAAGTCCGATGAGAATCTTAATTCTTTTAAAGTTTTATTATAAATTACAGGGTTCAAGGGTACTATCTCCATAATAGATATTTTATTCTTTATTGAATTTTCTGTTTTATCTATACCCTCATACTTAAATATCTTATCAAAGCCAATAGGACATAATATACATGATATTAAAACAATGAGTACAAATGCAGAATAATTTGAGGAGTCCATAAATCCTAGATTAAAAGCCATTTGTGCACCAACTATTAATAAGCTTAACTGAGATGATAGTATAATTCCACTAGATAAAGCTTTATTGTATCCAAACGCATGCGTCATAATTAGGCTAGGAATTAATTTAACTATAAAAATCACAAACAAAAATATTGGAATATACAAAAGCGATCCAGGTTCTTTAAAAATACTTGAAAGATCCATATTAACTCCAACCATTATAAAAAATATTGGAATTAGAAATCCATATCCTATGATATCTAGTTCATATTTTAAGTCCTCCTTTTCTTTGTCTAATATGAATGTAAAGATGACTCCTGCTAAAAATGAACCTAACACTACCTCTGTATCAATTTTATGTGAAATTGTAACAAGTACTAGCATTAATGCAAAGGCTGCACGAACACCAATATGTAACCTGCTAAAAGCACTTGCAGATAAGTCTAATATATGTGAAAATCGTTTTATAATTTTATAAATTAACACGGATGCCAAAAATAAAATAAGAAACAAGAAACTTTTATAACTTAATCCATTAGTCGTAGCTGACGAAATTATACTTAATGAAATTAGACATACAAATTCACATATCAATGAAAATATGAGTATTGTTTGACCATAATTCGTGTTTAATATTCCTCTTTCTTTTAAAAATGGTACAAGAAGCCCTGGTGCCGCAGCCGCAAATAAAACAGTAAAAAAAAGTATATTTTTAATGAGACCAACTTTATACAAAAGAGATGAAGATATATATGACACTAAAAGTGAAATTACAAACATGCCAATACACATTAAAATACGACGAATAACTTTTTTCTTTTCAGCACCCACTTTTATTCTATCAACATCTATCTCTAAACCACTTAAAAACATCAAATATGCAAGTCCAAGCTCAGATATAAAACTTATCCAAATATCATCATGTACTAAGTTTAAGAAACTTTTACCTATTATGATTCCAACCAAGATTTCGCCTACAACAAAAGGAATTTTGACCCTTTTGATAGAATTAATAATTAATGGTGTAATAAATGCAAAAATAGAAATAATTAATAGTGAGTCATAACTTATATTTTCCATATTCTAATCACCTCTCCATTGATAATTATATAAATAATACCAAATTCCATATAATTTATCAATAAATTTCTTCAAAACTATGTTTAATTTTACTAATTGTGGCTTGGGGAGCTTTTGCTAATCTTAATATTTTCCTTCTATAAATTTAATCCTATCATATAGTTTTCTATTTACAGGGGTAGAAATACCATATTTTTTACCTAGTTTGAGTACCTCACCTGCAAATAACTCCACCTCACTATAACGCCGCGCTTCCATATCCTGGCGCATTGATGGTTTTCCTTTCGGGCTTAATGTGCCTAATATTTTCAGATTTCCCTTTGGTATTCTCTTAGATAAATGATTTCCAAATAAGATTCCTAGTGCCCCGAGTCCTATAATTGATACTGTTTTAATTTCCATACTAGTTTCATCCCCTTCTGTATAATTAAATTCTATATATTGGTTTTATCACCAAATATCCTACAACTTGATAGCCACTTTTCCGATAGGTCGAACGGTATCCGTATTCCAGGCACACTCTCTCCTAATATAACTTTAGGTTTAATTTTACCATGATAGTCACTTCCACCTGACGCATAAAGATTGTGACTTTTGCAATAATCAAGAAGGAATCCTGTTTGATCCATTGTGTGAAGGGAATGATAACATTCAATACCATCAATAGCATTCAATGATACTATCGAGTTTAGAAATTCCTCATAATTCTCTGCATAGTAGACATAAAGATGGGCAAGAAATGACTTTCCACCTGCTTTTTTTATTACCTTAGTGATTTCGCTAATCGATGGGTAATTCTTTAATTGATTTAGGTAAAATGGACTACTTTCATTGTTAACACAAGTTCTATAAAATCCATTAACCCCTTTCCATACATCTACAGAAAAGTGTTTTTCATTTTCAGGATATTTTTTTAAATTAAAATATAATACTTGTGTTGCAAAGTATTTTCCACCTGCTATCGATAGTGTATTGTCATATTTAATACCTATATTTTTACAAATACCCATCATTGTTTTTAAGTACTGATTTTCTCTTTCTAAAAATTTCTCTTCTGATACTATTCCTGTTTCCTCAATAGTTTTAAGATCTATACCGTATGCTAGTATTTCAATAGGAGTACCATTATATGCAACGGAAAATTCGCATCCTCGGATAATTTTACCACTAAAGTAATCATCTATTTTTACTTTTCCAAGCTTTTTATATGCTCCTATGGAGTCATGATCCGTAATTGATATATAGCTTAGTCCTGCTTCCTCTGCTTTAGTAAGTATTACTTCTGGTTCATCTGAACCATCTGAAGATGTTGTATGAATATGTAAATCTATCATTTTATCACTCCACTCCTTTCTGATACACTTGAATATAAATATCCATAATCCTATAATTAATAATACACTAAAAAATGAAAAAATAATAAAAAAGATTCCACAAAGCTTAGTGGAATCTTTTTTATATAACCAATACCAATGTTACTATAACGTTTAATTGATCAATCAGATTATATCATTTACAATTTTTTATATTAAATCAAATCCATTTTCTTCTTAAGTTCTTCCGTAATTTCCATGAGAGGAAGTCTTACCTCTGGAGAATTAATTAGACCTTGTTTATTTAAATAGTATTTAATAGGAGATGGATTAGGTTCTTCAAATAGCATTGGTACAAAGTTGTTAAGAGGTTTCCAGGCTTCTAATGCAGCTTTGTAGTCATTATTTTGAACATTATTATATACCTTAAAAAATTCTTCTGTTTTTATGTGCGCAGAAGCTAGTATTCCACCATCTCCACCAAGAAGTAAGGTTGAGTAAAATAATGGGTCTTCCCCAGTTAGTATTGAAAAGTCCTGTGGACGGTTTAGCAGAAGCTCTGAGCTTTGATTAAAGTCACCACAAGCATCTTTTATACCAACTATATTTTTAAGTTCTGCTAATTTGTGTATAGTAGAGTTTTCTATATTTCTTCCTGTTCTATGAGGAATATTATACAGTATTATATTTAAGTCTGTAGCTTCTGAAATTTTTTGAAAATGAGCATAAATACCTCTTTGATCTGGTCTGTTATAGTAAGGTGATACAGATAATATACCTTCCGCTTTATGTTTTTCAACTAGCTTTAATTGGTTTACTACTTTAGCTGTATTGTTTCCACCAAGGCCTATATAAACTGGAACCCTATTATTGTTATATTCCATGGTTTTTTCAATAATTTCTTCATATTCTTTATCATTTACAGTTGGAACTTCTCCTGTGGTACCTAATGGTATAAGTCCAGTTATTCCTTTTGATATATAATAATCTATCATCTTTTTATAGGCTTCAAAATCTACCTTGTCATTTAAAAACGGTGTAACAATTGGTAACCAAATTCCTGATAAACTCATAATTTTTAATACCTCCATATAATTTATTTTTATATTACGTGCTAAAACAATGCAATAAAAAAACTCCCACCCCCAAGACTTATTCGTCTTGGGGACGAAAGATATATTTCGTGGTACCACCCCCGTTTATCAACATGTCACCATATTAATCTTTTTGAGTACGGCAAAGTAATTATCGCGAATACTCTAGCTCTAAAACGGGAGCGCCCGTCACAATCTACCCCTTACAATAAGGCTCGGTGTGAAGCTCAAAGACCTTTTTCAATAGATAGTTCTTTGTTCCTTCTCAGCCTAATGGAACTCTCTGTAAAAGAATACACATATTTACTCTTCTTATCATCGCTTTAATAATCATTTTTTCTTATTATATTAGTATAAATAATTTTATATGTCAAGCTTTTTAGAAAACTTTCTGTATAAAATACTAATTCTACCAAATGACCCCCTAAAAGTGATTTTATATCAAGACCACAGTGTATCAAACGTTACTACTCAGCCATTGCAAATTAATAATTTCCTTATATTGGCAAAAAGGGTTTTGGTTATACAACGTCGAATATAAACATCAGATAGATTAAAAATATGATTTGACTGGTGGTGAATATTTT
>JBLHPD010000139.1:0-12843 GCA_047624165.1 Clostridium sp.
ACCATAAAAAACCTCTTTTATTTTTAGTATGCCATAAAAAATAAAATATTATTACAAAATTTAGAATTAAACTTTACAATTATTAGTTATTTTTTATTTATTTGACCTACAACCCTGTTCTAATACTTTATTTTCTTCCTGTGATAAATCATATCTGGATATTCCTTTGTCTATTGGTTTCGCATAAGTAGTACTCTCGTTTCTACCATAAATACTTGTTAATATAGCACCATCATTGTTTCCATCAAGCAATGCTATTGAGAAACTCAAATCACTACCAATATCATCAAATGCTTTATATCTTATCATTGGAGTTTTTTGAACACAGGTTTTTACTCTATCATTTATTTGTTCATATATTTGTTTAACAGTTTCATTATCTTCTTTAACTTTATCAACTTTATCTAAATATGATATGACCATAGCCTCTAAATTTTTGTTATTTACACCTCTCATTAGTTTTCTATATCTATTTTCTAATTTGTTTAAAGATACATAAGTTGTTATTATTAATATGATTAGTATGATTACAAGAACTATAAGTGCTAATACTATGTAAATCTGTTTGTTATTTATAAGATTAATTATGCTCTGCATTATGAATTACTTCCTTTCCCTAATGTTTCACGTGAAACATTATATATTAAAAACTTCTAGAATTCTCTCAAAATCTTCTTCTGAGTAATATTCAATTTCTATTTTACCTTTGTTTTTATTTTTCGAATTTATAAAAACTTTAGTACCAAAACGATTTTCTAACTTATTCATTATATCTTTATAGTAAATTTCATTTTCATTTTTAATTACTTTTTTTTCTTTTTCATTTCCAAAGTTTTTTACTAATCTCTCCGTTTCTCTCACATTAAGACTATCATCTATAACCATTTGTGCAATTTCATATTGAATTTCCTTATCATTAAGGCCAAGTATCGCCCTTCCATGTCCCTCAGAAATCACGCCATCTATTATATAATCTTGAACTCTTTCATCTAAGTTTAATAATCTCATACAATTTGTTATAGCTGTTCTTGATTTAGATACCTTGTTACTTATTTCCTCCTGAGTAAGATCAAAATCTATTAATAGTTTCTTGTATGCTATGGCTTCTTCAATTGGGTTTAAATCTTCTCTTTGAATATTTTCTATTAATGAAATTTCTAATACTTCTCTATTGTCTATATTCATTATAATTGCTGGTATTTCAGCAAGACCAATACTCTTAGCAGCTCTGAATCTTCTTTCACCAGCTACAACTATATATATATCCTCTTGCTTATTTACAATAATGGGCTGAATAACACCATGCTCTTTTATTGATTGTGCGAGTTCTGATATTTTTTCAGGATCAAAGTTTTTTCTTGGCTGATCAATATTTGCTTTAATCAAATTCATAGATATTTTGAGAACAGAGGAACTATCTTCTACAATTTCTTCTGGTATTAAAGCTCCGAGCCCCTTACCTAGTCCAAATTTTTTGTTCATTATCTATCATCTCCTTTGTCTATCTGAAAATTCATTTGCTAATGCTTCATAAGCTTCTGCACCTTTACATTTGTCATCATACAACATAATTGGCAATCCAAAACTTGGAGCTTCAGCCAGACGCACATTCCTAGGTATTGTTGTATTATAAACTTTTTCATTAAAATACTTTCTTACTTCTGATACAACCTCATTGCATAATTTTGTTCTATTATCATACATACTTAGAATTATGCCCTCGATTTCTAATTTCTTGTTTAAAGATTTTTTTACTAGTTGAATAGTATTTACTAATTGGCCGACACCTTCTAAAGCATAAAACTCGCATTGAATAGGTGTAAGCACACTATCCGCGGCCGTAAGCGCATTAATAGTTAAAATCCCGAGTGATGGTGGACAATCTATAAAAATATAATCAAATTCACCTTCAATTTCTATAAGTTTTTCTTTTAGTATATTTTCACGATTACTTCTATTAATTAATTCTACTTCTGCTCCGGCAAGTTCCATTGTAGAAGGTACTAAATACAAATTATTTATAAGCTCACATTCTTTTATAGTATCCCTAATGGAAATATCTGATGTTAATAAATCATATATTGATAAATTTATTTTCTTCTTATCAAACCCTAATCCACTTGTAGTATTTCCTTGAGGATCGATGTCTATTGTTAAAATCTTTTTACCTTGCATAGCTAAATAAGAACATAAGTTAATATTCGTAGTAGTTTTACCTACTCCTCCCTTTTGATTAAAAATACATATAGTTTTCATGATTACACCTACCATTCTAATATTATTCATATTTCTATAAGTTATAGGTTTTACAACTTATAGCTTATAAATTAATTGTGCTATATAACTATTATATATTTATGTTAAATAATTTAATAGTACTATTTTAAAAATTTACAAAATAATATAAAAATATACCTTATAATCCTCAATAATTACTGTATAATTTTCTACATAATAAAAAAACAGAATGTTTCACGTGAAACATTCTGTTTTTAGACCTATCTTTTAGGTATTCTTATTATTACTTCTATGCTATCTTCTAATTCCTTAGACTTATATTCAGCATTTATACCATACTTATCAAAAACTTGTTTTATAGTATTTATATAAACTCTAGGAGCAAATATACCCTTAATTTTTTTCTTTCCATCAGCAGCTACTTCGTCTCTACATAATTTTAATAATTCTTTTTCAATTAGATCTTCTGTATTTTTAACATTAAGTGATTTACTAATAATTATTTTAAGAACTTTCTTTTGGATATTTATATCAGTTAATTTTAGTAATGCCCTAGCATGTCTCTCCGTAAGCTTATGCTCTACCAAAATACTTGTTATTTCTCCATCCAATTTTAGTAATCTTAATTTATTTGCAATTGTTGATTGTTTTTTTCCTATCATTTGAGCTAATTGTTCTTGTGTATAAGAATGATCCTGAATAAGATTAAAATAAGCCATAGCTTCTTCTAAAAAATTTAAATCTTCTCTTTGTAAATTTTCTAGAAGTGCAATTGCTGCAGAATCTTTATCTGTAATATCTATAATTATTACTGGAACTTTTTCAAGTCCTATTTTTTTTGCTGCTCTCAGTCTTCTTTCTCCTGCTACTAGTTCATATCTGCTTTCTCCGCTTTTTCTAACTGTTAGTGGTTGAATTATTCCATAAATTTTTATTGATTGCGCTAATTCTTCAATAGTTTCTTCATTAAAATGTTTTCTAGGCTGATAAACATTTGGAGAAATTAATTCAATAGATACATAATTTACATCATTTTGCATAATATACCATCCCTTAAATTTTTCCTTTTCTTTTTTTAATATTCTCTATATATGTCTTATTTCCTTCTTTTTTTTATTTTTTCGTACGACAAATTATAACACTAACCATACTTTTGGTACTATAATTGTCACTCTTCCTTCTGAAACATCGTTAAACTAGTGGTATTTTAGTAACCATACCCGCTTTTCTAGGATATTTTCTATGGGTTTGCGCTATTTTGCTTATTATTACTAAATTATGGTTTAAATCACTGTCTTCAATTTGTACCTTTTCAATATGTTCTATTCGTCCACCTAGCATTCTGATTGCATTTTTCGAACACTTTATTTCCTCTTCAACTGCAGGGCCCTTCATTGCCACAAAGTATCCTCCAACCTTTACATAAGGTATACAAAATTCACTAAGTACTGTTAAATTAGCAACAGCTCTTGAAACTGCTACATCAAACTTTTCTCTATATTGTACTTCCTGCGCAAAATCCTCTGCTCTGCCATGAATAGCTTTGATATCTTTTAATTCCAAGGATTTGATTACTTCATTTAAAAATTTGATTCTCTTATTCAGCGAATCGAGTAACACAATATTTATTTCAGGCTTAATTATTTTCATAGGAATGCCTGGAAATCCTCCTCCAGTGCCTATATCAATGATATTTTTTGCATCTTTAAGCTGGTCAAACTTAAAAACCTTCATAGAATCAATGAAGTGTTTTTTGACTATCTGTTCATCCTCTTTTATAGCTGTCAAATTTATTTTTTCATTCCATTCCTTTATAAGCTCTTTATAATTCATAAATTGCTCATACTTATTATCGTTAAATTCAAGTCCTACATTATTACTAGCTTTATTCAATATATCAAAGTACTCCATACTTCACCTCCATATTTATCTTACTTGTTGTAATCTTTAAGTCTTTTCTGCTGCTCAATATATATCATTAGAACAGACATATCTGCAGGTGACACCCCTGATATCCTAGAAGCTTGCCCTATACTTTCTGGTTTAATTTTACCTAATTTTTGCATAGCCTCTATCCTTAATCCTTTTATTTTATCATAATCTATATCTTTTGATATAAATTTATTTTCGAACTTCTTAAATTGTTGAATTTGGTCTAATTGTTTCTGAATATATCCTTCATATTTCGACACAATATTAACTTGCTGTTGTATATATTTATTTAATATTGGTCTATTCACATCAAGTTTTTCAACTATATAATAATCAAGTTCCGGCCTTTTTATAAGTTCATATAAACTAATAGGCTTTTTTAACGGTGTGGAATTGCAAGAAATTAAGAATTCCTCGATTTCCTTTTTATTAGTAATTTGCAAATGTTTTATTCTTTCAATTTCCTCTTCAAGTTGCATCTTCTTTTTCTTGAATATTTCATATCTATTTTCTTTAACTAGACCTACACTGTATCCTATTTCTGTTAATCTTAAATCAGCGTTATCTTGCCTTAATAACAATCTATACTCAGCTCTTGAGGTCATCATTCTATATGGTTCATTAGTACCCTTAGTGACTAAATCATCAATTAAAACTCCTATGTATCCATCAGACCTTTTTAATATTAATGGATCCTTGTTTTGAATAGTAAGTGCAGCATTTATTCCAGCAATAAGACCCTGAGATGCTGCTTCTTCATATCCTGAACTACCATTTATTTGACCCGCCGAGAATAATCCGCGAATATTTTTAAATTCTAGTGAAAGTTTTAAATCCGTAGAATATATACAATCATATTCTATGGCATAAGCCGTTCTCATAATCTCAACATTTTCAAGCCCTGGTACTGTTTTTAGCACCGCCACTTGAACTTCCTCTGGTAGCGAACTAGACATACCTTGGACATACATTTCCTCTGTATTCTCACCTTCAGGTTCGATGAAAATTTGATGTCTTTCCTTGTCTGCAAATCTCATTACTTTATCTTCAATAGATGGGCAATATCTAGGACCAGTACTCTTAATAGATCCATTGTACAAAGGCGATCTATGGATATTTTCTCTAATTACATTATGAGTATTTTCATTTGTATAAGTTAAGTAGCAACTTAACTGTTTCCTATCAATATCTTCGCTAATAAATGAAAATGGAACTACCGACCTATCACCTAATTGCTCTTCCATTTTAGAAAAATCCACTGAGCGTTTATTTATTCTGGCTGGAGTTCCCGTTTTAAATCGTCTTAATCCTATCCCTAGTTCATCTAAAGATTTGGAAAGTTCATTAGCTGGAAGTAGTCCACTAGGTCCTTCATTAAAAGTAAGGTCTCCAATTATAACATTTGATTTTAAATATACTCCAGAAGCTATAATTATAGCCTTAGCTGTAAAGTATGCACCATTTTTTGTAAGAACACCTTTAACTTTTCCATTAGTAGTATCTATAGATACTACTTCTAATTGTCTTAATTGCAAATTTTCTTGTTTTTCTAATACATTTTTCATTCTTTGACCATATGCCTTTTTATCCGCCTGAGCTCTTAATGAGAACACAGCTGGACCTTTTGATGTATTTAACATTCTTGATTGTATATATGTATTATCAATATTTATTCCCATTTCCCCGCCAAGAGCATCTATTTCCCTTACTAAATGTCCTTTAGCAGTACCACCAATATTCGGGTTACATGGCATTAAAGCCACGCTATCTAAGTTTATAGCACAAATTAAAGTTGTGCATCCTATTCTTGCAGCTGCAAGAGCCGCCTCGCAACCCGCATGACCAGCTCCAATAACTACAACATCAAAATCTCCTGCAACATATTTCATATTTACCCCTACTTTCCTAAACAAAATTCTGAAAATATTTTATGTATAATATCTTCTTCTAAAGACTCGCCCGTAATCTCACCTAAATTCATCCAAGCATTTCGTATATCAATTGAAGCCAAATCTATAGCTGAAGTATATTCTATCGCATTAAGCGATGATTCTAAGTTTTCCTTTGCTCTTATTAAAGACTGTTTATGTCTGTTATTTGTAACAAATACTCCTTCAGTTTTAATTTCACCATTAAAGAATAAATCTTTTATATGTTCTTTAACATGAATTAAACCTTCGCCGGTTTTTAATGAAATATTAGTTATATATTTTGACTTTAGACTTTTTAATTCATTCCTCTCTATTTTACCACCTAAATCACTTTTATTTAATAGTACAATATATTTTTTTTCTTTAATATATTCAATAATTTCTCTATCTTCACTACTTAACTTGTTACTTGAATCTAAGATTAAAATAACTAAATCCGCCTCATTTATTTTTAGTTTTGATGTCTCTACCCCTATTTTTTCAACAATATCTTCTGTTTCACGAATTCCCGCAGTATCTACTATTTTAACTGGTATACCTTCAACACTTATATATTCTTCAATTGCATCCCTTGTAGTTCCTGGTACATCTGTAACAATAGCTCTTTTTTCCTTAACAAGAGCATTAAGAAGTGACGATTTTCCTACATTAGGCTTTCCAACTATTACAGTGCTTAATCCTTCTCTTAAAATTTTTCCTTCTTCAGCGGTACTGAGTAGCATATCAATCTCTTTTATTATTGAAGTAACATCGTAACTAACTTTTTCTGCAGTTACTTCTTCAATATCTTCTTCTGGATAATCAACAGTAACCTCTATATGAGCAATTACACTAAGTAATTTATTTCTTATGCTTTTTATTTCCCTGGAAATTGCCCCTTCTGATTGCATAAGAGCTGACTTCATACTCAGCTCTGTCTTCGCCCTTATTATATCTATAACTGCTTCAGCTTGACTTAAGTCAATTCTGCCATTCAAAAATGCTCTTTTAGTAAATTCTCCAGGTTCCGCCATTCTTGCTCCAGCACTAATGATTTCTTGTAAAATTCTATTAGTACCAACTACTCCTCCATGGCAATTTATCTCAATAGTATCCTCTGCAGTAAAACTCTTAGGACCTTTCATATAGGAAATAATAACTTCATCAAGTCTACTGCCATTTTTATCAATAATATGACCATATCTCATAGTATAAGATTTAAAATCATAAAGTTTTCTATTGTTTTTACCTATAAATATACTATTCACTATATCTATAGACCTATCACCAGATACTCTGATTATAGATATACCGCCTTCACCTATACTAGTTGCTATTGCAGCTATAGTATCAAATTCTTTCATTAAATGTGACCTCCTAATTTTATGGGTATTTATAATTATATCCTTATTAACATTATTATATCTAAGTAACTTCCGTTATTTAAGCTATATACTTATTAGTCCTTAATCATATTCGTAAAATTCAATGTAAAATCATTGCCTGCATAACTACTTATCATCCTCAATGCTGCAACATTGAAACTTAGGAATATGATTAATATTAGACTTAGTATTATAAATTTAAAAAGAAAGCCCTTAGGCTTTCTTTAAATCAACTACAACTCTTCTATAGGGCTCTTCGCCTTCACTAAATGTATAAATATATGAATCATTTTGAAGCGTTGAGTGTATTATTCTTCTCTCATAAGGATTCATAGGTTCAAGTTTTAATACTCTACCACTAACCCTTACCTTGTAGGCAATTTTTGATGCAAGTCTTTTTAAAGTTTCTTCTCTTTTTGCTCTATAATTTTCGGTATCTAATATTATTCTTTTATATTCTTCATCATGATTTTTGTTTACAACTAAACTTACAAGGTATTGAAGTGAATCCAAAGTCTCACCTCTATATCCTATTAAAAGTCCCATATTAGCTCCAACCAATTCAATCCTCAGTTCATTACTTTCATCTTTGAGTATTACTTCAGCTTTCATGCTCATAGACTGCAATACATCCTCTAAGAAAGTTTTAGCTTCATAAATACTATTCCTTTTAACTGTAACTCTAATTTTAGCAGGTTTTACACCTATAATATTTAAAAATCCTTTACTACCTTCATCTATTGTTTCCACTTTAACTTTATCTATTGTAATTTTTAATTCTGCCAATGCATTTTTAATTGCATCCTCTACATTCTTTCCCATCATTTCTATAACTTTCATATCACACTACACCCGCCTTTCTAAATATAAAAATTAGGCAATTGTGTTAAATTTGTTTTTTTGTAATATCTACTTTTTTGTTAAGTTCTACTTTATTTATAACCATTGTTTGAACTATTTGTAATATGTTATTTATTACCCAATATAATACTAATGCCCCTTTAAAACTAAGACTCATAACTCCCATCATAATAGCCATCCCAATATTCATTGTTGAACTTTGTTTAGCTTTAGCAGGGTCGCCTGATGGTTGCATAAGTTTTGTAGAAAAGTATGTTGTAACAGCAGATAGTACCGGTAATATCTTATAAGGGTCAGATTGTGCTAAATCCTTAATCCATAAGAAACCAGCGCCATTCATATCTAAGTTTCTAAATACATAAAATAAAGAAAACAAAATAGGCATTTGAATAATCATCGGCAAACATCCACCCATTGGGTTTACATTATTTTCTTTATAAAGTTTCATTACTTCTTGCTGCGACTTTTGTGGATCTTTTTTATATTTTTCTTGCACTTTTTTCATTTCTGGCTGAATTGCGCCCATTTTAGCTGTTGATTTAGTTTGTTTAATACTTAAAGGCAACAATACTAATTTTATTATAAGTGTAAAAACAATTATTGCTAAGCCATATGATAAATTATCGTATGGTACAATGAAATGAACGCCACTATGTATAAAGAAAAAGAACTTTTCAAGTGGAGCAGTTAAAAAATTTAAATTCAAATACAAAACCTCCCAGGTGTTTATTTAACCGGATCAAATCCACCCTTATTATAAGGATGACATCTAAGTATTCTCTTTATTCCCATAATGGAGCCTTTTAGTGCCCCATACTTTTCAATAGCTTCTAAAGTATACTGAGAACATGTAGGATAAAATATACAACAAGGCCTCTTTAAAGGTGATATATATTTTCTATAACACTTTATACCCAGTACAAGTATTTTTTTCATTATTAATTAAACCTGCCTTCTTAAGCAAATTCTTAAGTGCATTCTCTATTTCTTTATAATTTTTAGAATTAGAAGGATTTCTTGCAATAAAAACCAAATCATATCCTGTCTTTAATCCCTCATTATTAAGCCGATAGCTTTCCCTTATCAATCTTTTAACTCTGCCTCTAGTTACACTTTTTCCTACCTTTTTGCTTACTGATATTCCGCATCTATTAATATTTTTGCCATTTCTATAAATATACAATACTAACGATAGGTTAGAAAAAGATTTTCCTCTTCTATATACTGTTCTAAATTCAGCATTCTTTCTAATCCTGTATTTCTTCACATCAATGTTCATATTAGCCGCCCTCTTTTCCGCAAATTGCAGAAAAAGGCCACATTAGCGGCCCTTATGCTGTCAATCTTTTTCTACCTTTTTGTCTTCTTCTTTGAAGAACGTTTCTACCAGAAGCGGTTTTCATTCTCTTTCTGAATCCGTGTTCTTTTTTTCTTTGTCTTTTTTTAGGTTGGTAAGTCATGAACATATCTACTACACCCCCTTCTCTAATCCTTAAATTATAGCAATCATCTTACAATCGCATATTTATGGTTTTACTATTAGATTATATAGTCACATCCTCTTAATGTCAAGATAAGCATTTTTATTAATATTGTTAATATTTTTTATATTTATATGCTTTTTTGTGGATAACTTCTTGAACACCTTGTTATTTTTTGATATTATGTAAGAAAGAACTGTGAATAACCTATTTATAATTAAAGTTATTCACAACTTGTGGATAAAATTGTGAATAACTACTGCACTAATGTATAAAACTTCTTTTTATTTATATATTTTTAGCTATATAAATAGATTTATTCATTATTGGGTATGTTAATAATTTTTTTTTTATATTGTTAATAATTTACGTTCTATTAAAAATATTAACATAGTTATTAACATGTGACTATTTTTAATGATATTTATCAACAACATATAATGTATTATTTTTTTTGTTTATAACTCTGTTTATACATTGTACGTTTTTACATAAAAAATCTTTTTTATTTGAACTGGAGGGTAGAAAATGAGCACCCAAATTAAAGATATCTGGGAAAAAACCTTAAATATTATAAAAGGTGAACTTACAGAAGTTAGTTTTAATACTTGGATTAAAAGCATAGACCCTATGGCCTTAGATAGTAATACTTTTAAGTTAGGTGTTCCTAATAATTTTACCAAAGACATTCTTGAGAATAGATATAAGGATTTAATAATGAATGCTGTTAAATTAATTACATCTAAAACATATAAAATAGAATTCTTTATATTATCTGAAGAAGTAGCCGAAATTGAAACACCTAAAGCAAAACGAGAGGCTGAAAGAAATAACCTGATGGTTAATGATGAAATGTCTGCAACACTAAACCCAAAGTATACCTTTGATTCTTATGTCATTGGTAATAGTAATAGATTTGCACATGCTGCGTCTCTTGCTGTAGCTGAATCTCCTGCAAAAGCTTACAATCCACTATTTATTTATGGGGGGGTTGGCCTTGGAAAAACACATTTAATGCATGCTATCGGTCATTATGTATTAGCAAATAACCCAAAATCTAAGGTTGTTTACGTTTCTTCTGAAAAATTCACAAACGAACTTATCAACTCTATTAAAGATGATAAAAATGTTGAATTTAGAAACAAGTACAGAAATGTAGACGTACTTTTAATTGACGATATTCAATTTATTGCTGGTAAAGAACGTACACAAGAAGAGTTCTTCCACACTTTTAATGATCTTCATGAAGCAAATAAACAAATTATTTTATCTAGTGATAGACCTCCTAAAGAGATACCTACTCTAGAAGATAGATTGAGGTCTAGATTTGAATGGGGTCTTATAGCTGATATACAACCACCGGATTTTGAAACTAGAATTGCTATTTTAAAGAAAAAAGCAGATATAGATAATTTAAGCATTCCAAATGAAGTATTGGTGTATATTGCTACAAAAATAAAATCTAATATAAGAGAACTAGAAGGTGCTCTTATTAGAATAGTAGCTTTTTCTTCATTAACTAATAAAGAAATTAGCATAGATTTGGCATCAGAAGCACTTAAAGATATTATTTCTAGCAGAAATTCAAAGCAAGTAACTATTGAATTAATACAAGATATTGTCTCTAGCTATTTTAATTTAAAAATTGAGGATTTTAAATCTTCAAGGCGTACAAGAAACATAACCTTCCCAAGACAAATTGCAATGTATTTATGCAGAAAGCTTACAGATATGTCACTACCTAAAATAGGTGAGGAATTTGGAGGTCGCGATCATACAACTGTAATACATGCATGTGAGAAAATATCTAATGGTGTTAAAGAAGATGAAAATCTTCAAGATACCATAGCAGAACTTACTAAAAAGATAAGTCAGAAATAGCACAATCATATTACTAACAAGTGTTGATACTATTTATATATAAACCTGTGTACAAAATAATACATAAAACTTAGCTGTTGATATTGTGGATAACTATGATTTTTTTTTGCATACTTATCCACAATTAATTATACCTAGTATTGGTACACCTTAAAGCCTGCGATAGGTTTCTAACATATCAACAGCCCCTACTACTATTACTACTATTTTTAGATTATTATCTTACCTATCTTTTAATAATTCCCCATGTGGATAAGGAGGTCTTTTTTATATGAAATTTATATGCGAAAAAAATATATTACAAGAAGCAATTTCAAATGTTCAAAAAGCAATTACTGGAAAATCAACAATGCCTGTATTACAAGGTATCCTAATAGTTGCCAAAAATAAAGAGGTGACGCTTATAGGATCTGATATCGATTTAAGTATTGAAGCTAAGATTACTGCAGATGTGATTGAAGACGGAAGTGTAGTTTTGGATTCTAGGCTTTTTGGTGAAATCATAAGAAAGTTACCCAATAGTACAATAGAAATAACTTCTGAGGTCAATAACTCTATTAAAATAGTTTGTCAAAAATCATATGCAACTATAATACATATGAATAGTGATGACTATCCTAATTTACCTAATATAATAGAAAATATGATATTTTCAGTATCTCAAAAAGTATTAAAAAACATGATGAAAGGTACTATTTTTGCAGTGGCTCAAGATGAGACAAGGCCGATTCTTACAGGAGTTTTATTTGAAATAAAAGATAAAAAACTTAATCTTGTAGCACTAGACGGATATAGAGTTGCATTTAGAAGTGAACCAGTGGACAACGATTATAGTATAAATGCTGTAATTCCAGGTAAAACATTAAGTGAGGTATCAAAAATACTAGAGGAAACAGATGAGCCTGTTAATATAACATTTACACCAAATCATATTTTATTTAATATTGGTAAAACTAAGGTTATATCAAGATTATTAGAAGGTGAATTTATAAAATATAGCTCAATAATACCTGAAGAATATAATCTAAAAATTACAGCTAAAAGATCTGAATTATTAAGCTGTATAGAAAGAGCTTCTCTTATGGCAAAAGAGGGAAATACAAATTTAGTTAAATTCAATATAGAAGAAGATAACATGATAATCACATCCAATTC
>JBLHPD010000140.1:0-12792 GCA_047624165.1 Clostridium sp.
ATACAACGGTAGTTTCATAATTTTATTGACTAAACTTCTGAGTGGATGTGGCCAATTAAAAAGGACATTATCACAATAGATGATAATGTCCTTTGCAGTAATAAGTCAAGAATTTATTACTACATATTATAAGGAGTAGCATTGCTGCTGCCCATACTATTTTCATATTAAGATACTATTCTTCTAGCGGTGTTATAATTCGGCATATATTTTAGTAGCAAAATTTTAACCTTTGATCCTGGTTTAGGTGAATGTATAAATTTTCCATAACCAACATAAATGCCAACGTGATATATTGGTTTTCCAAAGAAAACCAAATCTCCTGCTTGTAAGTCACTTTTTTTAACCACTGTACCCTTTGATGTTTGATCTTTGGCAATACGTGGTAAAGTTATGTCGAAGTTACTATAGACATACTTTGTGAAACCGGAGCAATCAAAACCAGCTTTGGTAGTTCCACCTCGTTTATATGGCGTACCAATATATTTTTTTGCATTAGTTACAATATTAGCCCCTGAAATCTTACTTTCTTTAGCTTGTACATTTATACTGCTAATATTTATTGATACTGCAACAGATAAAGCAAGAGCGAGTGAAGTAAACCTTTTGACTGTTTCCATCTTTTTCATCCTTATCATCCATGTCCCCCTTCAGTTATGGTTTATAATCGTTTCCCAACTATAACTATTCTACATGGATATGGAATTTCCTCCTATAAAATATATTTTAATCAAATTATAGGAATTTAGTTTATATTGTTTAGTTATATATATCTGAAAATTCTATATTAATTTTTTCAATAGACCTTTGATTTAGAGCATCATAATATTCAATTTTATTATAAGGTTGGTTATTTACTAATTTACATGGAAAATATATTATAAATTCAGTACCATATTTTTCCTTGCTTTTAACTGATATTTTTCCACCAAGAAATAAAAATGATATATGCTGAATTATCCATTATCAATTTTTAATAGTAAATTACTTGATTTCTACAATTGTACTTTTATCAACAATATTCCACCAAGTCTTACCAGGATTCAATGGCAAATCATTACCTTTCTCATCAGTTAGGAGGGTTTGCGAAGACACATCTTTCTTAGTCCAGTGCATTTTAATAAACTTACCATTGCTAATAACATAGCCATCTCCGCTACCTACAAGAGCAATGTCTAAATGATTTCCGTCTGCTTGTGTTTTAATGGATGTAATTTGCACTACTATGTTTTTAAATGCTAGGGGTAGCTTATCCTCTTTATTAGTTGAAGACTTTCCATCCATGCTCTTAAAGTAAACTCCATTGGCATAGGTGTAACTAGTGTTGTAAAATTTGTTTATCTTTAAAAGTACATTTGTAGCTTTAGGCGATGCAGAATTATCCCAATAGGTTTTGTCAAATTTCAAAGCAACAGTAGGCGTTTTAATGAATTTTTTTGTTTTAACAAGCTCTCGTAATTTTTCAGTTGAGGTATAAAGGTTATGAGGAGCTTTTCGCATGGAATCTCTCAAATAAGTAGAAGCATATGTCATTTCATTCAAACTCATTAAGTTTTCATTTTTGATTTCGGAAAGAGCTTCCTCGCTTCCACCACAATGAGCAAAGGGAAGATTATATTCACTCGAAATATCTAAGAAATAAGACCTGGCACTTCTAATTGGTCCGACCTTTTTAGCATCATCGCTTTGAAATAAGGCAATGAATCTAGGGATGCCACCTTCGACCATGGTTTCATAAACTATATCCGCAGCGTTTATTCCGGATTGAGGTCTTGCAGGCACAGAGTTTTCTACTATGGCGAGTACAGCAATGTTATCTAATGTTTCCTTTTTGACCTCTTCACCTGTATATGGAGAAAAGTATTTTTGTGGGGTCTTCACAGGGGTTTCAGTTTTTTTAGGTGGTGATGGGATTGGAGTAGCAATAGGTTCAGTTTTATTGCTATATCCTCCAGAAATAGTGCTTATTGAAATAATTATACATAACAGTAGCTTAGATTTATTTTTCAAATTAAACATCTCCTTAATAAATACTAGAACATTCTAATTATTGAGTTTATAGTATTATACTAACACTAAATACATTAAAAAAATTAATAGTTTATTATTGCGTAAGATAATGATACAATTACATGTTTGTACCACTATATAAGGAAAATATGAAATCAGATGTAAACTATGAAGAAGATAACTATAGTTAAAGTGAATACTGGTAAAAAAAATGAGTATGTGTTATGTTTAGTAGATTCATCGGAGGGTATATGGATATTATATGCTGGATAAGATGGTTGGGTAAAATCAACTGTCTTACCCAGCATTTTTTTATTTTTAGGAGGTAAGTATATTAATGGAACATACTAATACTTTAACAGAGGGAAGGGTTATCCCCACACTACTAAAATTTGCAGTCCCGTTTCTATTAGCCAGTTTGATTCAAGCACTTTATGGTGCAGCTGATTTGTTCTTTGTCGGTCAGTTTTCTAGTTCAGCTCAAGTTTCTGCTGTGGCAACTGGAAGTCAGATTATGCAGACAATTACCGGGGTTATTCTCGGCTTAACAACAGGTGGCACCGTTCTAATTGGTCACTACTTGGGTGCAAAAAAATATAAAGATATTGCAGAATCAGTTGGAACTATCATTTGCATATTTGGCATAATGGCTGCTATTTTGACTGTAATTATGGTGCTTCTCACAGGTACTATTACAAATTTAATGAATACACCAAGGTCGGCAATTGAATACACAAAACAATATATTTTTATATGTTCTTGTGGTATTCCGTTTATTATAGGTTACAATGCGTTAAGTGGTATTCTAAGGGGACTTGGCAATTCAAAATCACCACTATTCTTTATTGCAGTAGCTTGCGTAATTAATGTTACCGTAGATTTAATTTTAGTGGTCGGGTTCCATATGGGGGCACCAGGAGCTGCAATTGCTACTGTATTAGCACAAGCTATAAGCTTCATAATTGGAGTCTTCTATATAAAAAAGACTGGTTTTTCATTTGAGTTTAATCGAAGTCATATCAGAATTGAATCAGGAAAGGCCAAAAAAATATTTAAATTAGGATTGCCAATTGCGCTGCAGGATGGTTTAATCAATGTTTCTTTTATAATAATTACAGCAGTTATTAATGTAATGGGGCTTACTGCGTCTGCATCCGTAGGCGTTGTGGAAAAAATAATCGTATTTATAATGCTTCCAACAATTGCATTTGCTTCAGCGATTGCGGCAATGACAGCTCAAAATATGGGAGCAGAGAAACAAGAAAGAGCAAGACAATGTTTGTATATAGGCATGGGATGTTCTTTAATTATCGGAATAATATGTTATGCATATGTGCAATGGAATCCAACATCACTGACAGCATTGTTTTCAAGAGATACAGCGATTATAGAAACAGCTGCATTATATCTGAAATCATACAGCCTCGATTGCATTTTGGTATGCGTAGTCTTCTCTATGAATTCGTTTTTTAGTGGCTGTGGTAATTCATTATTCCCAATGATTCACAGTCTGATTGCTACCTTTATCATTCGTATCCCTGTGTCTTTTGTTTTAAGCAAAATGGAGGGCATCACTCTATACGAAATTGGGTTTGCTTCTCCGCTTGCAACATTTGCATCCATTTTAATGTGTATGATCTACATGAGGTCTGGAAAATGGAATAATAGTAAAAGTATTTATTAATGGTTATGATAAAGATGATTTGTATTATTCATGAAAGAACCTGATTGTATAGTTGGCTTATTAACATGTATAATACAGGTAAGGGTAAAGAAAAATTAGTAGGAGTGATAGATTTATGTTTATAAAGGAAAGAGAATTGATTGTGGAGTATGGTAAAAAGCTAATTGAAAATAATTTAACAAAAGGTACAGGCGGTAATATTAGTATTTTTATTAGAAATGAAAAACTTATTGCTGTAACTCCAAGTGGTATTGATTATTTGAAAATGAAACCAGAAGATGTTGTTATTATGGATTTAGATGACAATGTTGTTTATGGAAGCAATAAGCCATCTAGTGAATATTTAATGCATAAAATTTTTTATGAGAAAAGGCAGGATATTAATGCTGTAGTGCATGCTCACTCAACATATTCAACTACCCTAGCTTGCATGAATTGGGAGCTCCCAGCAATAAGCTATCTTGTACCAGTTGCAGGTGGGAATAATGTAAGGTGTGCAAAATATGCTACTTTTGGGACTAATGAATTAGCTGTAAATGCATTTGATGCAATGAAGGATAGGTATGCTGTTTTTTTAGCAAACCATGGTTTGTTAGTAGGCGCAAAAGATTTGCCTAATGCTTTTAGTAAAGCAGAAGAAATTGAATTTTGTGCAGAAATATATTGTAGAACTAAAGCTTTAGGAGAGCCTAAAGTGCTTTGCGATGAGGAAGTTAATAATTTACTGAATTTATTTAAGGGATATGGACAAGTTAAGGTAGAAGAATAATTATTGTTTACTAAGGAGGGAAATGAAATGGAAAGACAAGATGACGGCTTAGCATTTATGCTTAAATATGAAAATGTAGCTTGGTATGAAGATGGAAAGGTACGGATATTGGATAGAAGAATTTATCCTATAGAAGTGTGTTTTGTTACTTGCACTTCACATAAAGAAGTTGCAAAGGCAATTGCGGATATGGTTACACAAAGTGCAGGGCCGTATACAGCGGCAGGTATGGGGATGGCTTTAGCGGCTTATGAATGTAGAAATTTACCTGCGAGTGAACAAATTACATATTTGAAGAATGCTGCATATACACTAGCAAATGCAAGACCAACTACAGCAAATAGAATGACTTTAATAGTTAATGGATGTTTAGAAGTGGGTTTAATAGCTATGGATGATGGGAAAAAAGTGGATATAGCTATATTTGAGCATACTGTTAATTCTATTAATAATCGTTATTCAAGAATGGGTATAGTGGCAAAAAATTTAGTCGACATGTTTCCTCGAAATGGTAACATAATGACGCAATGTTTTGGAGAAACCATTGTTGGAATGATGTTAAAGGAAGCTAAGAATAGAAATAATAATATAAAATTATTTTGTCCAGAGACAAGGCCCTATTTACAGGGGGCAAGACTTACTGCCAGTGTAGCATATGACCAGGGTTTTGATGTTACAGTAATTACAGATAATATGCCTGCTTTTACTATGAAAACTAAAAATATTGATGTTTTTACATCAGCAGCAGATTCAATTTGTTTAGATGGACATATAGTAAACAAAGTTGGAACCCTACAAATAGCTATTGTAGCTAAGTATTTTGAAGTGCCCTATTTTGTAACTGGTATTCCAGATAGAGATTATGAGACAATTTCACAAGTTAAAATTGAGGAAAGAGACCCTAATCAAGTATTGGAATGTAGAGGTATTAAAAATACAATGGATGGAGTTAAGGGATATTATCCATCTTTTGATATAACCCCACCGAGTTTAGTAGCAGGAGTAGTTACAGATAAGGGAATACTAAGCCCTTATGATTTGCATAGATATTTTGAGTCTAGTGTGGAAAAATTTTATTAGAATTTCTCAATATTTATAAGGAGTTGATAACTTGCTTAAATTTAATTCACATTTCAAAATGGAAACTGACGATGTTGTGATTTACGCAAAAGAAAAGTTAAATATATTTAATAAAGATGCGAATCTACAAGCAAAGGAAATAGGAGATGGAAATATAAACTATGTATTCAAAGTTTGGGATGCATTAAATAATAAATCTATTATAATAAAGCAAGCGGACATTGTACTTAGATCATCAGGACGTCCTTTAGATGTTGATAGAAATAGAATTGAGGCAGAAATATTAACGTTACAAGGGAAATTAGCTTCAGAGTTTGTTCCTAAAGTATATAAATATGATCCTATAATGTGTGCTATATCAATGGAAGATATATCTGACCATATTAGTTTGCGAGCTGAATTGCTAAGCAGAAGAATTTTTCCGAATCTTTCGGATCATATAACTACATTTATGGTTAATACACTATTGCCAACAACAGATTTAGTTATGGATTCAGGGAAAAAGAAGGATAACGTTAAAAAATATATTAATAAAGATCTTTGTAAAATATCTGAAGATCTTGTGTTTACAGAGCCGTATATTGATTATAAAGGCAGAAATATTGTACTAAATGAAAATATGGAATTTGTAAAAAAAGAAATTTATGAAGATAAGGAGCTAATCCTTGAGGTAGGTAAACTTAAAAATGCATTTATGAATAATGCGCAGGCCTTGGTTCATGGAGATTTACATTCAGGTTCCATTTTTGTAAAAGAATACTCAACTAAGATACTAGATCCTGAATTTGCATTTTATGGCCCAATGGGATATGACTTAGGTAATGTAATAGGAAACTTATTTTTTGCATGGGCGAATGCTTGCGTAACAGTGGATTCTAATGAAAGGGTGGAATTTACAAGTTGGATTAAAAAGACGATTGAAGATATTATATACTTGTTTAAAAAGAAATTTGTCAGTCTATATAAAGAAATAGTAACTGATGTAATAGCAAAAGAGGGATATTATATGGAGTGGTATTTAGGATCTGTATTATCAGATACTGCTGGACTCGCTGGTCTTGAAATTATTAGAAGAGTTGTAGGGGATTCTAAGGTTTTAGATATTACTAGTATTGAGGATATTGATGCAAGGGTTAAGGCTGAGCGAATGCTTATATTAACAGCTAAATCACTTATAAAAAATAGAGATAATATTGTGGATGGAAGTAAGTATGTGCAAATATTTAACGATATTTCAGAATTTTACATGGTGTAGGCACTTTTAAAAATTAGGTACTTAAAAAAGATAAAAACTCTAATTTTGGAGTTTTTATCTTTTGTTTTTTTCGTGGTTGCAGTATTAAGCATATGAATATTGAGAAATTTATGTATTTTAGTAAAAAAACATTGAAATTTTACTAAAATGATGTTAACCTTTAAATATAGTGGTTTATAAAATTGATGCACTATTAAAGGGGATTGAAATATGATTAATAAGTTAAAAGATATATTTAAAAGAGTTTACGAGAGCGAAGCAGAAAAAGTTTTTTTTGCTCCAGGGAGAGTGAATTTAATAGGAGAGCATACAGATAATTATGGAGGTAATGTTTTTCCTTGTGCATTAACTTTTGGTACTTATGCACTAATTAGAAAGAGAAATGATAAAAAAGTAAGATTTTTTTCGGAGAATTTTGAAGCTCTAGGAATAATTGAAGTGAATATAGATGACATAGAATATAACAGTGAACAGGATTGGGCAAATTATCCTAAGGGAGTGATTTGGGCTTTTGAGAAAAGCGGTATGAAAATATATAGTGGATTTGATATAGTGTTTTATGGAAATATACCAAATGGTGCAGGTCTATCTTCTTCAGCATCTATAGAAGTAGTTATGGGTGTTGCACTAGCAGATTTATATAATTTTGATATTAATATGATTGATATTATTAAGCGCAGTAAAGAAGCTGAAAATCAATTTATTGGTGTGAATTGTGGCATTATGGATCAGTTTGCTATAGGTATGGGTAAAAAAGATTGTGCAATACTGTTAGACACAAACACATTAAAATATCAATATTCAAATATAAAGCTGAATGGATCATCTATAGTAATAGCAAATACTAATAAAAGAAGGGGGCTTGCTGATTCTGAATATAATAAAAGAAGAACAGAATGTGACACTGCTCTTAAAGATTTACAAAAATCGCTTTCTATAAGTTTTCTTTGTGAAATAAATGAAGAACAGTTTGAAAAAAGTAGATATCTTATAAAAGATGAAATTTGCGCAAGACGAGCAAAGCATGCTATTTATGAGAATCAAAGGGCTTTAAAGGCTGTAGCTGCACTTGATAATAAAAATATAGAGTTATTCGGGAAATTAATGAATGAGTCTCATATATCACTAAGAGATGATTATGAAGTTACAGGAATAGAACTCGATACATTGGTTGAAATTGCATGGAAAATGCCAGGGGTTATAGGCTCAAGAATGACCGGCGCAGGATTTGGTGGATGCACGGTAAGTATAGTCAAAGATGAATTTGTAGAAAATTTTATTAAAAATGTTGGAGATGAATATAAAAACAAAATAGGATACGCAGCAGACTTTTATGTAGCTCAAATAGGTGATGGAGCAAGAAAATTATAACTATAAATAAAAAATAAGTTAAGAGGTGATAACATGGCAGTAAATATTTCAGTGCAGGTTCAAAAGTTACTTTATTATGGGGTTCAAAAAGAGTTAATAACACCCGCGGATATAATATATACAAAGAACAGGCTTTTAGAGGCTTTATCACTAGACGAAATTGAAGATATTGCTATTGAAAAGGAGGGCATTTCTGCTAAAGAAAATGGATTACAACAAATTTTAGATAATATAACTGACTGGGCTTATGAAAATGCGATAATAGAAGAGAATGGCATAGTTACTAGAGATTTATTTGACACAAAAATAATGGCCTGCTTAATAGGAAGACCATCGGAAATAATAACAGAATTTAAAAAGCTTTATAATGAAAGCCCGAGCAAAGCAACAGATTTCTTTTATGCACTATCTATTAATTCAAATTATATAAGATGGGAAAGGGTACTAAAGGACTTAAAGTGGAAATGTCCTACGCCGTTTGGTGATATTGATATTACTATTAATTTATCTAAACCTGAAAAGGATCCGAAAGCCATTGCTATGGCTAAGAACTTAAATACAAGTACTTACCCATCCTGCTTGCTTTGCAAGGAAAATGAGGGATATGCAGGTAGGATAAATCATCCAGGTAGAGGAAATCACAGGATTATACCTGTTGAATTAGATGGGGATAATTGGTTTTTACAATATTCACCATATGTTTACTATAATGAACATTGTATAGTGCTTAAAGGTGAACATGAGCCAATGAAAATATCTAAAGAAACCTTTAAGAGGTTACTAGATTTTGTTAATCAATATCCACATTATATAATAGGATCTAATGCAGACCTTCCAATAGTTGGTGGTTCTATATTAAGTCATGACCACTTCCAAGGTGGAAACTACGAATTTGCTATGGCGAAAGCAGAAGTAGAAGAAAAATTTGTGTTTGAAGACTTTCCCGGAGTAACGCTTGGTAGAGTTAAGTGGCCCATGAGTGTTGTTAGAATAAAGGGACAGGATATCGATTCATTGGTTAACTTAGCATATTACATTTTGAATAGTTGGAAGAATTATTCTGATGAAAGCGTTTCTGTAATGGCATTTACCGGTGAAACTCCTCATAACACAATAACCCCTATAGCGAGAAGAAGAGGAGCTGATTATGAGATAGATTTAGTTCTAAGAAATAATAGAACCTCAGACCATCATCCAGATGGAATTTTCCATCCCCACGCGGAATTGCATCATATAAAAAAAGAAAATATTGGTCTTATTGAGGTCATGGGCCTTGCTGTTTTACCAGCGAGATTAAAAACGGAGATAAAAGAGCTTAGTTATTATTTAGTAAATAAAAGTAAGATTAATGAATTGGATAATCGTCAGGAACTTGTAAAACATAAAAAATGGGCATTACAATTAACTCAAAAATATTCGGAAATAAATGAGACAAATGTAGATGAAATACTAAGAAGTGAAATAGGATTAAAGTTTTTAGCTGTTCTTGAACATTCCGGTGTATTTAAAAGGGATGAAAGTGGAATACAAGCTTTTAGTAAATTTATAAATAGTTTATAGTAAAAACATATTTTAAATAATAACGAAGTAAGTGAGTGTGAAATTATGGTAACAATAAAGGATATTGCAAAAATAGCTGGAGTGTCAATTGCTACGGTATCTAGGGTATTAAACTTTGATGATACGTTAAATGTAACTGGTTCTACAAAACAAAAAATATTTGAAGCAGCTGAAAAACTAAATTATATAAAAAAGAGAGAAAGAAATACTAAGAAAAGCACTCATAAGTTAGCCATAGCAAATTGGTACACTGAAAAAGAAGAAGTACTAGATCCATATTATTTATCTATAAGAATGGCTATAGAGAAAAAATGTGCTAGTAAAAATATTGAAGTAGTAAAATTATCACCACTTTCCAATGTACATATAAAAGAAGTAGATGGAATTATAGCTATTGGAAAGTTTGGTCATAAGGAACTTGAAAAGCTTAAAAAAATATCAGAGAATATAGTGTTTGTTGACTCTTCACCTGAAAGTGAAGTTTATGATTCTGTAGTATGTGATTTAAAGTATGCAACTATCAATATATTAAATTACTTAGAAGGACTAGGACATAAAAACATTGGATTTATTAGTGGCACGGAATATATTAATGAGGGCAAGGATATTTTTATTGATAGACGTGAGAGAACCTATAAAGAAGAAATGAGTGCAAGAGGAATAGACTACAAGGCTAATTTATACATAGGTCAATTTACACCACAAAGTGGGTATGATCTTATGGCAGCGGCACTTGTGGATAAAAATAATGTAACGGCCTATATAGTAGCTAATGATTCTATGGCAATAGGCGCTTACAGAGCTATAAGTGAAGCTGGACTTCGAATACCAGAAGATATAAGTGTGGTATCCTATAATGATAATATAACGGCGCAATTTATAGTACCTGCATTAACTACTGTCCAGATACACATGGAGTTTATGGGGGAAACAGCCGTAGATTTAATGATTGAAAAGCTAGCAGATGAAAGAGAAATAGCTAAAAAAATTGTTATACCAACAAAGCTTATAAAGAGAGATAGTTGCTGCATAGTAAATAAAGGCAATCCTTGCAGCCTTCCGGTATAAAACCTTTATGGATATAGTTAAAAAGAAAAATGTAGAGTATGTTATTGTACAGGCAAAATTAGATATATTTGAAAGCTAAAAGAAGAAATCACTATGATTCTTCTTTTTTTATGGACTTATAATACTAAGAATTATAAGTATTATATAAGGACTTTATATTTAATATAAGAGTAAAAATGTTTTGTGTAATATTATAAATAATAATAAAACATATTGTCACATAAAACTTTATTTATCCATGAAGGTATTCAATCTTTTACATAGAATAAGTAAAGTATATAAAATTTGTATAATTTACAGTAATTATGTATAGGTTAACCATAATAATTTATGGAGTAAATGAAAAAAAGGAATGTGAAGTTTATGCAAGTATTAGAAAATAAAGTAATTAAAAAAATAAAAATCTTAATTGTAGATGACGATAATACTAGCCGTTACATTTTAAAAAGAAGTCTTTGTAACACAGGTTATGAAATCATAGAAGCTGAGAATGGAAAAGAAGCTTTGAAAAAATCAGAAATAGAAAAACCAAGCTTAATTATACTTGATGTTAATCTTCCAGATATTAATGGCTATGAGGTAAGTAAAAAGCTTAAATTAAGTCCGGTTACCAGTTTTATACCAATACTTAGTGTTTCTTCATATTATACAAAAAATGAAGATTGGGTTAATGGACTAAAATGTGGAGCAGATAATTATCTTATGAAACCTATTGATGCCCATGTACTTATTGCTGTTGTAAAAAACATGCTAAAAATCCAAAGTACAGAAGGCAAACTTAAAATTGCCTTAAAAGAAGCTGAAGAGGCAAACAATGTAAAATCACAGTTCCTAGCAAATATTTCTCATGAACTAAAAACACCAATAAACGTAATTGTTTCTGCACTCCAGATGAGCAATATTGTTGTTAAGGACATAGAACTAATTGATATAAAGAAGAAATTATATAAATATAACGGTATTATGAAACAGAATAGTTATAGGCTAGTTAGACTTATAAATAACTTAATAAACATTACTAAAATAGATTCCGGGTTTATGATTATGACAAGGCAGAACGCTAATATTGTAAAAATTGTCGAGGATATAACTCTATCTGTGGCTAGCTTTATTGAAGGTAAACAAATCGAGCTTGTATTTGACACAGATGTAGAAGAAAAAATTACTGCTTGTGATTCATACAAAATTGAAACGATAATATTTAATCTTCTTTCCAATGCAGCAAAATTCACTAATGCAGATGGAAAAATTACTGTAAATATATTTGATAGAGAAGAATATATAATTATTTCTGTAAAAGATACAGGTATTGGAATAGCCGACGTGAACAAGCAAAATATTTTTGAAAGATTTATACAAATTGACGATACTGCACATAGAAATAGCGAAGGTAGCGGTATAGGGTTATCACTCGTTAAATCTTTTGTGGAAATGCATGGGGGGGAAATCACTATAGAAAGTATTTTGGGCGAGGGAAGTAATTTTATCATTAAACTTCCAATTGTTGTATTAGATGAGACTAAAGAAAACAATGGAAACTATATTAATACCAGTTATTCAGATAGAATGAATATAGAGTTTTCAGATATATATAGCTAGAGCGAATAGTAGAATTATTCGAGCCAATGATTTTATTTATTATGGAGGTGATGTTAAATGGAAGATATAAAAAAATACGAAGATGATTTTTTTAAAGCTCTTTTAGAAGGAAATAGGCTTGAATGTCAGAAAGTGATGAAAGAGTTTAGAAAATCAAATTTATCAATTATAGTATTATACGAAGAAATATTTAAGAAGAGTTTATATAGAATTGGACAGATGTGGGAATCTAATAAAATTAGTGTTGCGGTTGAGCATATGGCAACTTCTATTACAATATTTGTGCGGAAAGCCCACTCCTTCAGGTGTGGGATGGATAGCATAGCTTGTGTATAAATACATTGAAACATACACAAACTATGTTATTATAAGTTTATGGAAAATAAATATAGAACA
>JBLHPD010000141.1:0-12734 GCA_047624165.1 Clostridium sp.
GTTAAATTTCTTCATGAATCTATCAACTCTTCCACCAGCATCAATATTCTTTTGCTTTCCAGTGTAGAATGGATGGCAATTAGAACATACGTCTACTTTAAGTTCTTGTTTAGTAGATCCTGTAATAAAAGTGTTTCCACATGCGCATTTAACAACTGTATCATTATGGTATTCTGGATGTATTCCTTCTTGCATATTTTTCACCTCTTTCAAAAAATAAATATATACCCGTATTGTCAACTATTTAATTTTAGCATATAATTGATAATTAAGTCAATAAGAATAAAATTATTTTTTACTTAATTTTTGCTTTAATATATAGTTTAAATTTGATAAAATGTATTTAGTTGAATTTTTTATTAAATTAAAAACTGTAGATAAATTTTCTATAGAGTTATAAGTTGTAAATGGAAATTTTAAAAAGTGAATTAGCAAATTGGAGGTAAAGATATGTACGGACCAAAAAATCATGGTTGGGTGGAAGTTATTGTAGGGCCTATGTATAGTGGAAAGTCTGAAGAACTTATACGTAGGATAAGAAGAATTAAAATTGCAAAGCAGAAAGTACAAGTTTTCAAACCGGAAATTGACAATAGGTATAGCAAGGGAGATGTGGTGTCTCACTGTGGGGCTAAGGTGGAGGCGGTTCCGGTTAAAGATAGCGCACAAATATTACGTCTCTTAGATAAAGATACACAGGTTGTTGCTATTGATGAGGTGCAGTTTTTTGATAAAGGGATAATAGATGTAATTACTAGCTTGGCTGATAATAATAAAAGAGTTATATGTGCGGGATTGGATATGGATTTCAAGGGGGTACCTTTCGGACCCATACCATCACTTTTGGCTATTGCAGAATTTGTATACAAAATCCAGGCTATTTGTGTAGTGTGTGGTAATCCTGCTACTAGAACTCAACGTTTAATTAATGGAAAACCTGCTAAATACGAGGATCCCATTGTCTTAATTGGGGCTACAGAATCTTATGAAGCTCGATGTAGAAAGTGTCATATTATTCGCAAAGAAGGAGTGTAATTATGGCTAAAAATGTTAATGTTGGAGGTCAGGCGGTAATTGAAGGAGTTATGATGAGAGGAAGTGCGGGGATTGCCACTGCAGTGAGAACTACACAAGGAGAAATTGTAGTGGAAAAAAAGGATTATACATCTTATGCTAAAAAGAATAAACTTTTAGGACTTCCAATAATAAGAGGATTTATTTCTTTAATTGAGTCCTTAGTTATAGGTGTAAAAACTTTAAATTATTCAGCTTCTTTTTTTGAAGAAGAGGGTGAACCATCTAAATTAGATAAATGGATCGAAAAAATATTCAAAGAAAAATCCAACGATGTAATTATGGGAATATCGCTCATAGTTTCACTTATCATATCTATAGGATTATTCTTTATTTTACCAACACTAGTAGCTAGTCTTTTTAGTAAAATGGGTGTAAGTGTAATGGGTATGAATATTGTAGAAGGAATTATTAGAGTTTTAATATTTTTATTATATGTGTATCTAATAGGTAAAATGGAAGATATTAAGAGGGTGTATGAGTATCATGGCGCAGAGCATAAAACTATATTTTGCTACGAAAATGATGTTGAATTAACTCCAGAGAATGCAGCTAAATTTGGAAGGTTACATCCAAGATGTGGCACGAATTTTTTATTCTTAGTTATGATAGTTAGTATAGTGATGTTTTCTTTAACTGGTTGGAATTCAATTTGGGAGAGAATAATGTATAGAATAGTACTTCTTCCACTAATTTCGGGTATAAGCTATGAAATTATTAAATGGATGGGAAAAAGTACAGGAAAGCTAGCTAAAATTCTTTCCTATCCAGGACTTAAATTGCAGAATCTAACCACAAGGGAACCTGATTTATCTCAAATAGCGGTGGCGATAAAAGCGCTTAAAGTAGCAGAGGGTATTGAATGTGCATAAGGCACATTCAAATAAATAATAGGTTCACCTCGCTTAATCATGAATGAAGGTGGTAGAAAATGAATATAGGAGAAATACTTCTTAAATCATATGATATTTTGAAAAAAGTTGAGATTGAAAGCTATTTGTTAGATTCACAACTTTTACTTAGTAAGGTTTTAAATGTGGATAAATTGTTTATAATGATTAATAGAGATTTTGATATTAACCCAGAACAGGAAAAAGAGTTTTCACGATTAGTTCAGATTAGAAAGAGTAAGATGCCTATAAAATATATTCTAGGTGAATGTGAATTTATGGGTATGAGTTTAATAGTAAAGCCAGGAGTTTTAATACCGAGACCTGATACTGAAATTTTAGTTGAAGAAGTAATTAAGCATATAAAGGAAAAAAAATATACTAAAGTATGTGATGTATGTTGTGGAAGTGGAGCTATTGGTATAGCTATAGCTGAATTTATTAAAGAAGCAAAAGTAACGCTTTATGATATATCTTTTGATGCTTTAGCTGTAGCGAAACTTAATATAGAAAGATTTGACTTACATACTAGGGTTAATGGGGAAATTAGTGATTTATTGCAAGTAGCTATTAATCAAAATATAAAATTTCAAGTGGTAGTATCTAATCCTCCCTACATAAGAGAAGAGGTTATACCTACTTTAATGGAGGATGTCAAGAATTATGAGCCATATATAGCCCTTAGTGGTGGGAGAGATGGATTAGATTTTTATAGAAGAATTACAAAAGAGAGTTTACTGGTTTTAGAAAAAGGCGGTCTTTTAGCTTTTGAAATAGGATATGATCAAAAGGAAGAAGTTGAGGATATTCTTTTAAAGTCAGGATTTAATAATATAGAATGTATTAAAGATTTATCGGGAAATGATAGAGTTATTAAAGCAATTTTAGCGGATTCACCACTAAAGTAGAATAATTATTAGGTAGAAGCAATTTGTATAATGCATCTACCTATGATATAATGTTATGATGTGAAAATATATTTACGGAGTGATAAAAATGTTAGATAGGCTTGATTTTACAGAAAATAAATATGAAGAAATTTCAATAAAAATTGGAGATCCGACCGTTATTGCCAATCAAAAGGAATGGCAAAAGTTATGCAAAGAACATGCAGAATTGGAAATAATCGTTACAAAATATAGAATATATAAAAAAGCTAAACAAGATTTGGAAACAAATAAAGAAATGCTTAGAGAAGAATCTGATAAAGACATGAAAGATATGATACAAGAGGATATTAAAGACTTAATTCAGGTTAAAGAAACTACGCAGGAAGAATTAAGAATTTTGCTCTTACCTAAGGACCCAAATGATGAGAGAAACGTGTTTGTCGAAATCAGAGCAGGAGCCGGTGGAGATGAAGCAGCACTATTTGCAGCGAATCTATTTAGAATGTATACAAGATATGCAGAGCGTAATAAATGGAAAGTTGAAGTAATGAGTGCTAATGAAACTGATATTGGTGGATTCAAAGAAGTAGTATTTATGATAAAAGGTGAATCTACATATAGTAAATTTAAATACGAAAGTGGAGTACACAGAGTTCAGAGAGTTCCAGATACAGAATCAAGTGGAAGAATCCATACGTCTACCGCTACTGTAGCGGTTTTGCCAGAGGTTGATGATGTAGATATTGAAGTTAATGCTAATGATTTAAAAATAGATGTATTTAGAGCATCTGGTAATGGAGGACAATGTGTTAATACAACAGATTCGGCAGTAAGAATGACACATATTCCTACAGGGCTTGTAGTTTCATGTCAGGATGAAAAATCTCAGCTAAAAAACAAAGAAAAAGCTCTGAAGATATTAAAATCTAGATTGTTTGATAAAGCTGAAGCTGAAAGATCGGCGGGAATAGCTGAAGAAAGAAAGAGTCAAGTAGGTACGGGAGATAGAAGTGAGAGAATAAGAACTTATAACTATCCTCAAGGAAGAGTAACAGATCATAGAATAGGGTTAACCTTGTATAGATTAGAAGCTTTTCTTGATGGAGATATAGATGAAATGATGAATACCTTAATAACTGCTGACCAGGCAGAAAAGATGAAAGCTATGGGTAGCAATGAATAGGAATGTTCCAAAGTGAAAGGTGATACTATGAATATAAATAAAGCCATTAGAAAGCAAAAAAAAACTTATGAACGTTTTATGCTATCGATGTGCTTTATTTTTGTTTTATTACCAATTATATTGATAGTATCAAAGATTATAAATATGTTCTTTGTAATATATTTAGTTTGCATTGAACTGTTGATTACTTTTGTCGTACTTCTTAGAGTCAACGAAGAATATATTGAGTTCAAATTGGAAGGATACAAAATCACTATATGGTGTGGAATTGCAAGGAATAGATTTATTATTACCTGTAAAAAAATTGATTTAATTCACACTGATGGCGATGGTAGGAATTTAGAAATTATTATAATAACAAAATCTAAATTTAGAAATACGAACATTCATCCCATTGATATAGATTTTTTAAGAGCGCATCCCTATGCTGCTCAAATGTATAACAAAATCAAAATTCAAAATCCAGAAGAGGATTATTTTTATTTTATAATTAAACATGGTGGATATAGAAAATATATTTTGCTAGATGACTTATATAAATCTTGTGTTCAAGCAGTATTTACTGATGATGCTATAGAGAAAATTAAAGAATATAGAGATTACGGCATAAACCCTCACGTGCATAAATAATATTAGTATATAGAGAAAAAAGCATAAAGCACAAATGCTTCTATACTTTATTCTCATATAGAATTGTAATTTGTATGATTATAATTCTGTAGAAGTGGGGGTATAAATTTGAAAAGTAGTATTGTCTTAATAATCATATTTTCAGGGGTAATGGCTTTAATTGGTACAATGGCAGGGGCATTTTTAGGTGTTGTTATGAAAAAGCCTTCACGAAAGTTCTTAGGAAATATTATAGGATTTGCGTCAGGACTTATGCTTTCTATTGTAGTTTTTGAACTTATTCCAGAGGCTACAGAAAAAACAGGTCTTTTTGGAACCTTATTATTTTTAATACTAGGAATTATTATTGTTGTAATAATAGATAAAATGAGTAATTTAAGTAGTAATGTAAATTCTCAATATACAAAGGTCGCTTTTATGGTTGCTGTGGGTATAATGCTTCATAATTTTCCAGAGGGACTGATAATGGGATTTGGCTTTGTTAATGGAGATAGTTTAGGACTTAAAATGAGCCTGATAATTGCAATACACGATGTACCTGAAGGACTAGCTGTGGCAGTGCCGCTCTTGCTTTCAGGCGCAAAGAGCAGAAAAATATTATTTTATGCTTTTTTAACAGCTTTGCCTACCGCAATTGGGGCTTGGCTTGGAATTTATATTGGGAGCATATCTGTAAAAATATTAGGCAGTGCTTTAGCTTTTGCATCAGGAGTTATGTTATATGTAATTTATGGAGAGATGATACCGGAGTCTAAAAAGCTTTGGGCAGGTACAACAAGTACATTAGGTATACTTTTAGGTATAATAATGGGTTTAATAATGATTAATGTGATTTAGACATCTTCAAATCGTAAATAGTCAGTACTAGTTATTTTGAAGATATTTAGTGGATTTTAAAATTAAGGGGTGCACAGATGAATACAAAGATTGCAATAATAGACGAAAATAATATTGATCAAAGTATAATTAATGAAGCGGGGAGAGTTATAACTGAGGGCGGATTAGTTGTTTTTCCTACGGAAACAGTTTATGGTCTTGGCGCGAATGCATTAGATGAGATAGCTGTGGAAAAGATTTTCAAGGCTAAAGGAAGGCCGCAGGATAACCCTCTTATTGTGCATGTAGCTAATTTTAATGTAGAGCCTCTAGTTAAAGGAATACCATATATAGCCAAAAAAATTATGGATAAGTACTGGCCTGGACCAATAACATTGATTTTTAATAAGTCTGATTTGATTCCGAGTACTACAAGTGCGGGGCTCGATACTGTAGGTATACGGATGCCTTCGAGCATAATTGCGAGAATGCTCATCGAGGCATCTGGAACACCTATTGCAGCTCCGTCTGCAAATATATCTGGTAGACCTAGTCCTACAGATGTGGAAGGTTGTATTGAGGATTTAAGTGGTAAAATAGACTATATTATCGGTGGAAATAAAAGCGAGGTAGGCCTTGAGTCAACAATAGTTGATTGTACTTGTACTCCGCTGTGTATTCTAAGACCGGGTGCTATAACCATTGAAATGTTAAGAGAAATAGATGATAAAATATATATTGATAAAAATATAATGGCGAGTCCAAAGAATGATTTTAAGCCTAAAGCCCCTGGTATGAAGTATAGGCATTATGCGCCAAAAGCCCCAGTAAAAATTATATGTGGAGATTTAGAAAAAACTGTTGCAAAAATCAATGAAATAGTGCAGAATAGTATGGGCAAGAAAAAAATTGGTATTATGGCAACAGATGAAACTAAAGACAAATATCCCGGTGGCAATGTTATTTCTTTAGGTAGTAGAAAATATCTTGATACAGTGGGTAGAAATCTTTTTGAAGTCTTAAGGGGTTTTGATGCTATAGAGGTAGATTTAATATTATCAGAAGCCTTTGAAGAAAAGGGCATAGGTGTTGCTATAATGAATAGGCTTAAGAAATCTGCAGGTTTTGATATAACTTACGTATAGGTAGACTACTACTTTATAATTGGTAGCTACTTAAGAGAAATATAAGGTGGATAACAATTAATAATTGATATCTACCCCAGAGAAATAATAGGAGGTCGACTATGGGTACATTATATATTTGTAATGAAAAAATGCAAAGAAGTTATATGATAGAAGCTATTTTTAATAAAATATATACTACAAATAATATAAGGCCATATGTTAAATATATTTCTGGTAGCTTGAAAAAAAATGATGCATTAAAGAATAATATATTCTTATTATTGGATAAAATAAGGGAGATAGTAGCATTTAAATAGTTTATTTAAATGCCGATATCTTCTTTTTTTGTAATATAATATCTATATTTTGATAATAAAATATATAATGGAGGTGTTTTAAATGAAAATAGCATTAGGAAGTGACCATGGTGGTTTTAACTTAAAAAAAGAGATAATTGTGTATCTGGAGAGTAAAAATATTGAGGTAACAGACTTTGGTACTTATACTGAGGACTCTTGTGACTATCCAGAATATGCACTTAAAGTTGCGCAAGAAGTAGTCGCTGAAAACTTTGAACTAGGAATACTTATATGTGGTACTGGGATAGGCATAGGCATTGCTGCTAATAAAGTGCCTGGAATAAGAGCTGCACTATGTAGTGATACTTTTAGCGCTCACGCATCGCGTGAACACAATAATGCAAACATACTTACTCTTGGCGCGCGAGTTGTTGGTACAGGTTTAGCGCTAGATATTGTAGAAACTTTTATAAGCTCTGAATTTCAAGGAGATAGACATCAAAAAAGAATTGATAAAATTACTGAAATCGAGAAAAAATATTTTAAATAAACATTAAAAAAATGGAGGAAAATTATATGAGTAAAGTAACACAAATAACACATCCACTTATACAGCACAAATTGGCATACATAAGAGATAAAAATACAGGTTCAAAGGATTTTAGAGATCTGGTTCAAGAAGTTGCAATGCTTATGGCTTATGAAGTTACACGTGACATACAACTCGAAGAAGTAGAAATTGAAACCCCTATATGTACTACTAAATGTAAAGTTTTAGCTGGTAAAAAAATGGCTATAGTTCCAATACTCAGAGCAGGACTAGGAATGGTTGATGGTATGCTAGAGATTATACCAGCAGCTAAGGTTGGCCACATAGGAATGTATAGAAATGAGGAAACATTGCAACCAGTTGAGTATTTTTGTAAATTACCTCAAGACATTAATGAAAGAGATGTGATTATTACAGATCCTATGATTGCGACTGGTGGTTCTGCAATGGATGCAATTTCAGCACTTAAGAAAAGAGGAGCTATAAATATAAAAATTATGTGTCTTATAGCTGCACCAGAAGGAATTAAGGCTATTCAGGATGCACATCCAGATGTAGACATATACGTAGCTTCAATAGATGAAAGATTGAATGAACATGGATATATCGTACCAGGTCTTGGTGATGCTGGAGACAGATTATTCGGAACTAAATAGTTAATTAGTATATAAAAATTTAAAAAGCAACTTACAGAAAATTATCTGTAAGTTGCTTTTATTTTCATGTGATGTATAAAGTCTTATTTAAAATATCTATTAAGTAATCCAGCGAAGGCTTTACCATGACGAGCTTCATCTTTACACATTTCATGTACTGTATCATGGATTGCATCATAGTTAAGTTTTTTAGCTAAAGTAGCTAAATCTTTTTTACCTTGGCAAGCGCCATGTTCAGCATCAACTCTCATTTCAAGATTTTTCTTTGTATCTGATGTTACTACTTCTCCAAGCATTTCAGCGAATTTTGATGCGTGATCAGCTTCCTCAAAAGCGATTCTTTTATAAGCTTCTGCAATTTCTGGGAATCCATCTCTATCAGCTTGACGGCTCATTGCTAGATACATACCAACTTCAGTACATTCTCCAACAAAGTTAGCTCTTAATCCTTCTACTACCTCTGTATCTACGCCTTTAGCAACTCCAATTTTATGTTCATCCGCCCATGACATGTCATTTTCATTTTTCTCTATAAACTTATCACTTTTTGCACCACAAACCGGGCAAACATCAGGTGCGAAGTCCCCTTCGTGAATATATCCACATACTGTACAAACAAATTTTTTCATATTAATTTTCCTCCTCATAGTCTTTAGGGTAGAAAGTAATTATAAATACTATCTCCCTCATATCTATTATAAGTGTTAAAAATTATTAAGTACTTATAATATAAAAATAATTATTTAGCTTCATGATAATAAATAAAATATCAAAAATACTATTATATTTTGATGCGTCTTATATTAAATAGTAATTTACTAAATGAATAGAAAATTTATATTTAACTCTTCTACAATTTAAAGTATACAACAACGGATAATTATTATCAAGTAAAATTAAATATCTTTTAAAAAAATAGTTCGAGTATATTCGACAATTGAATTAATTTAACAGTTGTTGAATACCATCTAAATCTTTTAGATGGACTAAATTCTTATTGAAATCTATTAGGCCATCAGTCTTCATATTGACAAGTTCTCTTGAAAGTGAGGGTCTTTGTACACCTAGATGCTCAGCAAGATTTTTTCTAGATATAGGAAGTATAAGTGCTGTAGTTTTTTGAATTTCATATTGAGAAAGCAAGTAATTAGATACTTTTTGTCTTAAGGTCTCGAAAGAGAGTTCTTTAATTTTTCTATTTAATAAAAGAATTTTACTAGATAACAATTGCATGAAATTATTTAATACCATAGGGTAGGAGCTACACATAGCTATAATATCTTTTTTCGAAATATAAAGGATAATTGAACCTTTAGAAGATACTATAGTAGCTGGATATATATTTGTCTCTGAAAAAGCTATCGCTTCGCCAAAAATTTTTCCTTTATTTAATTTTGCTAGTGTCACAACTTTTCCACTAGCGTAATGTTTTTGTACTTCGAGTTCACCTTCAATTACGATGCCTAGGGACTCACAGGTGTCGCCTTCAAGTGCAACTATACAAGTTTGGCATTCAGCACAGTTCTTACAGTTATCAAGAATAGAATAGTTTATATTTTTAATTAAATTTTGCAATTCTTCATAAGTTAAACCTTTAAATAGAATACAAGGTTTTAGATTATTTAACAGGTTATCCATAAAATCACCTCGAATTTTTAAATTGGTAACATGAGTTACATATTATCATAAGTAATTCTAATATAATATGTATATAGAGTCAATAGAATAGTTATTTATTTGAGTGTGTCTAATGGTAAATATATAAAAAAATTAGGAGGCGTTAAAGTGAAAAGGAATATAATAAGTATAAATGAAAATAAATGTAATGGTTGCGGATTATGTATAAATGCATGCCATGAAGGAGCTATAGAGTTAGTTAACGGTAAGGCTAGACTAATAAGCGATGAATATTGTGATGGGCTGGGAGATTGTTTACCACAGTGTCCTACAGATGCTATAAAAATAATACAAAGAGATGCTGTAGATTATGATGTGCAGGCTGTTTCTATAAAAAAGGAACAAAATAGCGTAAAGCCTAATTTACCTTGTGGATGTCCTGGGACAATGGAAAAATCTATAAAAAGAGATGTGAACTTGAATGTAGAAGAGCAATTGACTAAAATTATTAGTGGTGCAGAGGTGGTAGTATCTTCGGAATTAAACCAATGGCCTGTGCAGTTAAAGTTAGTTAATTCAAAAGCGGCATATTTAAATGGAGCAGATATATTAATTGCTGCAGATTGCACAGCTTATGCTTATGGAGATTTTCATAAGGACTTTATTAAAGGAAGAGTAACTATGATAGGCTGTCCAAAGCTCGATGATAATGATTATTACAAACAAAAAATTGCAGAGATATTAAAAAATAATAATATTAAGAGTATTACGGTAGTTAGAATGGAAGTACCTTGTTGCGCTGGTATTGTTAGTTTTGTAAAGGAAGCTATGTTGCTATCTGGCATAATAGTTCCATATAAAGAGGTAACTATTGGCATGAACGGAGTAATAATCTAGTGATGTTATAGTCAAAATCAGAATGATATACCCATTAAACTTAGGCGTTTATGAAAAGCATATATTATACAAATGCATTCCAATTAGTTAATGAAAAAAATGCATTTGTAATAATAGATGCTTTTAATTTTTTTGATTTATCATAATTAATATATATAGTTTATTAAACACTTTAAATTATTGATATTTTAGTGTAAAATAATAGTGATTGATTATGAGATTATTAAATTAGTTTTTGATTTTTAATCTACATAATTAAAATACATATGTTATGAGGTATAATTATGGGGAGAATTGACAAGCATAATTATTATTTAGATATATGCGAAACAATATCCGAACGAGGAACTTGTATGCGGAGAAATTTTGCGGCTATAATAGTAAAAAATGATGAAATTATATCTACTGGATATTCGGGAGCTCCTAGAGGAAGAAAGAATTGTTGTGATTTAGGGGTTTGTAGAAGAGAAGAGTTGAAAGTTCCTAGAGGCACAAGGTACGAACTTTGTAGATCAGTGCATGCAGAGCAAAATGCAATTATATCAGCTCAAAGACATGATATGTTGGGTGCTACTTTGTATTTAGTTGGCAGAGAAGTAAGCAGTGGCGAATTAGTTGAAAAGGCATCTCCGTGCTCACTATGCAAGAGATTTATAATTAATTCAGGTATAGAGAAGGTAATAATTAGAGAAAGTAAAATACAATACAAGATTGTATTTGTAGAAGAATGGATAGAAAATGATGACTCACTTCAAGGTGATGGTGGATATTAATTCAGCACAGAAGTAATGGATAGCTGAAGGTGATGATTTAACAGCCTGAAAATTATGATTAACCTATATTTATCAAATAAAACACTATTTTTGTGAAAGAAAGGTTTTTTTATGAGTAAGATTTATATTTTAGCAATAATTACAGCTTTAATTTCTAGTATAAGCACTCCTTTAGTTAGGAAATTTGCAATAAGGGTTAACGCCATTGATATTCCTAAAGATGAAAGGCGAGTTCATAGCAAGCCGATTCCAGTTATGGGAGGGCTTGCTATATATATAGCTTTTGTTTTAGGTACAATATTGTATAATGGCATTTTAACAACTTCCCAGCTAGGTATAATTATTGGGGCAACTATAATTGTTATAGGTGGCATAATAGATGATATTAAAGATTTAAGACCTAAATACAAGCTTCTAATACAAGTCTTAGCGGCGGTGTGTCTTTTAGTATCCGATGTAAGGATAACGATTATAACTAATCCTTTTAGAGAATTCTATCCTTATTTAAATATAGGATGGATTTATATTCCTGTAACAATAATATGGATTGTAGGTGTGACTAATGCTTTTAATCTAATAGATGGATTAGATGGACTCGCAGCAGGTATAGCATTTATATCCTCTGTTACTTTGATGATAGTTTCTATACTTAATGGAAGGTTGGAACCTGCATTTTTAACTGCTGTTTTAAGTGGTGCGATTTTAGGATTTTTACCATATAATTTTAACCCAGCTTCTATTTTTATGGGAGATACAGGTTCTCAATTACTAGGGTTTCTTTTAGCAGCCATTTCAATTGAAGGGTCTATTAAGTCTGCAACCGCATTTATAATTGCAGTACCAATTTTAGCTTTTGGGTTACCTATTTATGATACCCTTTTCGCTATGATTAGAAGGAAAGTTCATGGAAAATCTATTATGCAAGCCGATAAAGGTCATTTGCACCATAGGCTTATGGATATGGGTCTCAGTCAAAAGCAAGCAGTTATTATTATGTATTTTATAAGTGCTGTTCTAGGCGGAATTGCAATTATAGCAATGAACTTGAGCAATCAGAGAGCATATTTTTTGTTAGCATTGGTGATAGTTATAACAGTTGTAATAGCTTGGAAATATGGTATTTTTGATCAAAAAGATTGATTTTATTTTTTACATTAATAATTACTAATTAACATGTGGTTATAAAAAAATCAGATTGTATTAAATTGAGTAGTCACGGAAACTAATAAATAAAACTTGAATTTGTATGGAGTTGCATAGAACTATAAATTTTATGATACGAGAGCAGTTAGTGATAAAAATAGGTATAGCAAACAAGCCTGCACGGTGCAA
>JBLHPD010000142.1:0-12698 GCA_047624165.1 Clostridium sp.
AGTATAAAATCTATTAATCGTTCCTACGATAAAATAACAATATAAAAAAAAGATTGTTAATTGTCACTAAGTTGGTATAAACTTTAAAAGTAAGTTAAAATATCATCTTTACAGAAGATGGTAGCTCAGTAGGAGATGAATTAACTGCTCCAACAGGAGATGATTAACCGTTCTCACACTAGCCATTCAATTTTGAAAGGAAGGATAAGCATGAATTATGATGAGGCTAAATCTTATATAAAAGACACAGCCAAGTTTGGTAGCAAACTTGGGCTTGAAAGAACAGAAAAAATATTAGAACTTTTAGGAGATCCACATAAGAAATTGAAATGTATACATATTGCAGGAACTAATGGAAAAGGTTCAACGACTGCTATGGTGACTACGGTTTTGGTGGAAGCCGGATACACGGTAGGGTCATATACCTCGCCATTTATTGAAGAGTTTGAAGAACGGATTCAAATAAATAATAAGAATATCTCTAAAGGGGATTTAAGTGATATCGTAACAGAGGTTTCAAAAGCAGTAGAAAAGGTAGTGGAACTAGGGCACGGTAACCCAACAGAATTTGAAATCATTACTTGTACAGGTTTTTTATATTTTTATAAAAATAATGTAGATTATGCAGTGGTTGAAGTAGGGATTGGAGGGAGGCTTGACTCAACAAATGTAATTATACCTATTTTAAGTATTATTACATCTATTAGCCTAGACCATACTCAAATATTAGGAGATACCATAGAGAAAATTGCTTATGAAAAAGCAGGTATAATTAAGCAAGGGATTCCCGTAGTTATGTTTCCTTCGCAAAAGGAAATTTACGATGTAATAGAAAGAAAATGCATAGAAAAAAAATGCAAATTAATAAAAGTATCACAAAATTCATCTGTATATTTGGGTAAGGAAAATTTGAAGCAAGCTGCAATAACTTCAATTGAGGGGACAGTATTTAAAAGTAGTAAGATTATAACTCAAAAAATTAGAGTTAATACTTTAAATAGCGATTATATTATTGATTTGGCACTTTTAGGGAAACATCAATTATTAAACTGTAGTGTAGCAGTTCATGCTATAGAGGAACTTATAGTGCAAGGTACTAAAATTAGTAAAGATAACATACTAAATGGGCTTGGTAAAGTACTGTGGCCAGCAAGGCTTGAGGTGATGAATATAAAGCCATTGGTTGTTATAGATGGAGCACATAATATAGATGGCATAGAAAACCTTACTGAAAGTATTGATATGTATTTTAATTATCATAAAATTATATTAATCTTAGGAATCCTTGCGGATAAACAAGTGGGTGCGATGATAAAAACTATAGTTCCGAAGGCGAGTAGAGTTATCACTGTTACGCCACATAGTGAACGTGCAGAACTTTCGCAAAAGTTAAAAGATCAAGTAGAAAAATATACTACTAGGTGTGAGGCAATTGAAGATTATAGGTCGGCATATGAAAAAGCTTTGAGCTATTGCGGAGAAGAAGACTTATTATTGGTAGCGGGCTCTTTATACATGGTGGGAGATATGAGAAGAATAATACGAGGGGTTCATAGATGTTAATTATTTATTTTATATGATCACGATAAGAATTATTAATAATTTGTAAAAATAGACAAGACACATATTTTACATAATATGTGTCTTGTCTATTTACTTATAATAAAATAAAAAATAAGTCGAAATACTAGCTTATAATCATACGCCTAAATTAATTAAGGAGTTACAAGAAATTCTTCAAGCGCCAAAGCTAACTGATCGGGGCAAGAAGTAATTTTATCACCACAGCGAATACCCTTAAGTCTCTTTATAGCTTCGTTAACTTCCATTCCTTTTATTAGGGTTGAAATTGCAAGTAAACTTCCTGGACAACCATTTGTAAAAACAACAGACCTTATTTTATTATTAACAATTTCAAAATCTATTTTGTTTGAACAAACGCCTTTGGGTTTATAACTATACATAATGAACCTCCATCTTCTGTAATTTTAATGATCACAAAAGATATTATATACTATTAAGTAGCTTTATTTCAATAAATAAATTTCCATGAAAACTCGTTAGCAGATTATAACTATTTTCATATTATGATTGTGAGGAGGTGAGGAATTTGAGAAAGTTATATGTATGTAGTACTTCAGCAGATTGCATATCAAAAGTAAACTTGGATTTATTTATAGAAGAAGAAAAAATATATTTAGATAAACGAAATCTCAAAAGAATTGGTCCTCATGGCATATATGTTTATAAAAACAAGCTATTAACAGCTAATAGTTATGATAATAGCATTTCCATGGTTGATATTGATAGTTATGAAACTGAAAGTTATTTTATAGGCATGCATTGTAATGATTTATCAGTTTATGATAATAAAGCTTATGTTATTTGTGGAGATTCTGATGATATAATAGTTTTTGATTTAGAGAAAAGAACCATTGTAGAATCTATTCCATGTGGTAATTTACCCCATAGTATTTATATTTGTAAAAGAAAGAATATTATTATAGTAGCAAATATGAATAGTGACAGTATAACAATAATAGACTGTGCTATCAATGGAAATATTAAAAATGTTAGAGTTGGGTCATACCCTACTAAAGCGCTAATTACTCCTGATGGAAATTATATTTTAGTTTGCGAGAGTAATATAGGAACGGATAACAAAGGAAGTATAAGCATTATATCATTAAAAAATTATAACGTATTGTATAAGATACCTGTTGGTAATTCCCCGGTGGATATGTATTGTAATGAAAGATACTGCTATATTTCAAACTTTGGAGAGGGTACAGTTAGTAAAATAGACATAAATAATTACAAAGAGTTAAAGAAAATTAAAGTTGGAGGTATGCCTAGAGGGATACTAGAAGATGAAAAATATTTGTATGTAGGTGATAATTATAATAATTTACTTTTTAGAATCGATAAAATCACTGAAAATAAAAAAGCCATTTCTATTGGCCGAGAGCCCACAGGAATGACACTTCTATAAAAATTAATCACTTATTAGAAGGTTTATTATCTTATTATAAAAATCAGAGGGATTATTTCTCCACTTGGTGCATAAATCCCGTGCTTGCTTGTTTGACGCTACACTAAGTTTAATATCTATAAGGGTAAAACTATCTTCTGACGCAGTTAGGTTAACTAAATAGTTATTATTGTTTTCTATTGTGTAATCAGCGCTAATAGTTAGCTCTTTTTTGATATTTTCAATATGAGATTTCAAGTAGTTATCGATAAGCTGCAACTTGCTATCAGAAATTCTTCCTTTAAATAAAGACAGAACATTGTCACCCTTTTTTGTAATTACTAATCTATGTTTACCTTTCTGCTCAGTATTACTAATCAGGTTAGAAGCAATAAGTTCCGTAATATATTGTTGCAGTGTAAAATAATTTATAAAATTATTTTCTAGAATAATTTGTGTTATTTGAATATTAGAAATAGGGAGCTTTATTTTATAAAATATATAAAGTAAAAGAAGCTTATTTTCAGCTAAGTCTAAAGCATCTTCAAACATATCATATCCTCCTTGTAGTTCACCGGCGTACAAAACAATTATAGAATGTTTCGTTTCATGTAAAATTAACTATAAACAGTATAACATAAAAAGCACCAAAATGAATTGGTGCTTTTTATGTTTTAATAATTTATAAGGTTCATAAATTTTTGGAAAGTTTTATGAAAATAAAATTTATAAATAAAATTATACATATATATTAACTTTTAGAATATAAATTTAAAGTATAAATGTAACTGCGAGGCGACAGTTGATATTTGTTGTCTGATGCACATTGATATAAGGAGGATATAGGAGGGTATGGGTTACATAAAAAGGAATTTAATAGTATTTTGTGTGATTTTCTTTGGGATTTTAGGGGTGACATGTATTTATAACTTAAAAACTAAGGGCGTGTTTTTGGGGCAGCAGCGTAAATTACCAATTTACAGCGTAGATACTAAAGAGAAAAAAATTGCAATTTCCTTTGATGCAAGTTGGGGCGATGACAAAACAGATGATATATTAAAAACATTAGATAAGTACAATGCTAAAGCGACGTTTTTTTTAGTGGGAGCGTGGATAGATCAATACCCGGATAAATTAAAGACGATGTTTGAAAAAGGTCATGAAATAGGGAATCATTCTAATAAGCATCCTATAATGACCACAATATCTAAAGAGAATATGATAAAGGAAATAGCTATAACTGATGCTAAAATAATGTCTATAACAGGAAAACCAGCAGTGCTTTTTAGATGTCCATCTGGAGAGTATAATAATTTAGTAATTGAAACCGTGGAGGCAACAAATCACTATTGTATTCAATGGGATGCAGATAGTATCGATTGGAAAGAACAAGGGGCGGAGATTGAGTATAATAGAATAATAGAAAAGACGAGGCCTGGGTCTATACTTTTATTTCACAATAATGCCAAATATACCCCTGAAAATTTAGAAAAAGTTTTAGAATACTTTAAAGCTCAAGGTTATGAATTTGTAACAATATCAGACATTATATATAAAGATAATTATTATATAAATCAAGCAGGAAAACAAATACAAAAATAAATGCTAAAAGTATTGAAATTTAGTGAGCATTTGTATTATAATGGGAATACCAATTAATTATAATTTTGGCAAAATATCTACAAACAAAATTATATAAGTATTAGGTATATTACATTATAAAACTGAATACTTATATTCTAAGGAAAGTTTACTAAAACACTAAGGGAAAGAGGGGTTATGATGGATAATGTTATGTTAAATAACAAGATTTATTTAGAAGGGAAAGTAATATCTGAATTAAAATTCAGTCATGAAATGTATGGGGAAGGGTTTTATGTATTTGATTTTGAGGTTTGGAGACTTAGCGAAACAACTGATATTTTAACCATAACAATTTCAGAAAGATTAATCGCAGGTATGAATATTAACATTGGAAATGAATTTATAGTTGAAGGCCAACTTAGATCTTACAATAAATTTATTGAGGGATCTAATAGATTAATCTTAACAGTATTTGCTAGAGATATTAAAATTTGTGAGGAACGAAGTAAGAATCCAAATCAGATATTTTTAGATGGATATATTTGCAAAAGCCCAGTATATAGGACAACTCCTTTTGGAAGAGAGATTGCGGACATGCTACTTGCAGTGAACAGATTGTATAACAAATCTGATTATATACCTACAATTGCATGGGGACGAAATTCTAGATTTTGTAAAAGTCTTGAAGTAGGAGATAATATAAGAATTTGGGGGAGACTTCAGAGTAGAGAATATCAAAAGAAATTATCAGACGATGAAGTTATAAAAAAAGTGGCATATGAAGTGTCTATATCAAAGATGGAAAAAGTTAATAAAGATGGTGAAAACGAAGAAGAAGCAGATATGGTAATTGATGAAGAGCATGACTTTGATGCTCTAGACGTTATCTAGTATATATATTCATAATACAAATTTTCAACTTTAGTTGAAAAGAGCCAGTATTACTCAGTTTAAGACGTAGAAAAGAGTAAATATTACTGAAATCAAGACGCAGAAAAGAGCAAGTATTACGTAAAATGCATTCGAACAAGCTTTAGTAATTCAAAATAATTTTAATGAATGATGCGTTAAGAAAAGTGCATGTTTGAGTGTTAGCGAGTTTGCACTTTTTAGCATTATTCATTAAAATTATTTTAGAATTACTTAGCACAGTGAGATGCAGTTGTAGTAATACTTGCTCTTTGTTCTTATTTTCTTAGGTCATCAAGTAGCTTTGTTTTTTCTTTAGTGCGATTATCCACATTTTTTATTATTTTTGCTGGGGCTCCAGCAACTACAACATTCTCTGGGACATCATTTACAACTACGGATCCTGCTGCTACCACAGAGTTAGTTCCAATTTTCACGCCTTCGAGTATTACAGCATTTGCTCCAATTAGTACATTATCTCCGATTTCACAAGGACTTTTACTTGGCGGTTCTAGAACACCTGCAACTACTGCGCCTGCACCTAAATGAACTCGTCTGCCGAGTTTTCCACGTGCTCCAACCACAGCATTCATATCTATCATAGTTTCATCGCCAATTTCAGCACCTATATTAATTACAGCACCCATCATTATAACGGCATTTTTGCCTATGGTAACCTTATCCCGTATAATTGCACCTGGTTCAATTCTTGCATCGATATTTTTGAGATCTATTAGAGGAATGGCAGAGTTTCGTCTGTCTTGTTCAAGTTTAAATTTTTTGATCTTGTCTTTGTATTTTATTAGAAAATCTGATACCTCTTCACTTTCTCCAAATAGCATATAAAAATTTCCGCTTCCGAAATTTTCTATATTTCCAAACTGGCATTGTGATAAATCTCCGTCAATATAGAGTTTAATTGGAGTAGCTTTTTTAGCCTCTTTTATGTACCTTGCAATTTCATAAGGGTCTGTTAAATCATAGTTCATAGTTATGCTCCTCTCATATTATAAGTATTAATCCAAGTTCTTGATTTTATGCACTTAATATCAGTAAACTTTAAAATAAAACTATATATTCTATAAATGATATATTAAAATCTACAATTTTTAAAGGAAAATATTATTATTTTTATTTAAAAATTTAAATATTAATGATTTTTATACTATTATATAGTAAAATACTTATAATTCAAACAAATAAAAAGGATGATATTATGAATAATGTATTTTCAAATAATGTAAGTAATGTAGAGATTTCTGGAATTAGAAAATTTTTCAGTAAGGTTTCGCAAGTTCCAGGGGCAATTTCATTGACCCTCGGTCAGCCCGATTTTCCAGTACCAAAGAGTATTAAAAAGGCTATGATTCAAGCTATACAGAATAATAAAACTGAGTATACAGCTAATGCAGGTATTCCTGAACTTAGAAATGAGATTTCTAATTTTTTAGGTAGCATGGACATTAAATACTTAGCTGATGAAATAACTGTGACTGTTGGAGGAAGTGAGGCACTACTATGCATATTTGCAGCATTTTTAAATGCTGGTGATAAAGTTCTGGTACCAACTCCGGCTTATCCAGCATACGAGAGCTGTGTGAAGATTTTTGGAGCAGAAGTAGTTAATTATACTCTTAATAGTGATTTTACTATTAATTTTGAAGTGCTAGAAAAACTTATTAATGAGCGAAATCCAAAGCTTTTAGTGATGTCTCATCCATCTAACCCTACTGGAGCAGCACTATCATTATTCGAGCGAGATAAACTTTCCAAAATTCTAAAAGAAAAAGATATTTACATAATAAGCGATGAGATTTATAGTTCATTATGCTATGAAAAATATTACTCATTAGCTCAGATTGATGAAATAAGGGAAAGAGTGATTTTGGTGGGTGGGTTTTCTAAAATGTTTTCAATGACAGGCCTTAGAGTGGGGTATGTTTGTGCTAGCAAATATATTACGGATAATATATTGAAAGTACATCAGTATAATGTTTCGTGCGCAACTTCAATATCTCAATGGGGGGCATACGCGGGATTGCAATCGAGCATGGATGATGTGGATGTTATGAAAATAGAGTTTGAGAAGAGAAAAGAATATGTATATAAAAGACTTACGCAAATGGGATTGGATGTAGCACTCCCTAAGGGTGCATTTTATATATTTCCTTCTATAAAAAAATTTTCTATGAGTAGCGAAGAATTTTGTAGTCGACTTCTGTATGAAGGAAAGGTTGCTGTTGTGCCTGGTTCTGCATTTGGATTAGGAGGAGAAGGGTTCATAAGGATATCATATTCTTATAGCTTAGAAGTATTAAAAGAGGGAATAGACAGAATGGAAAAATGGATTAAATCATTAGACATAACTTAGGGATTTTAAAAGCCTTGGAGCAGAGAAGTATCTGTTCCAAGGCTTTATTATATTAAAGTCTAAATTGACATACTAACTACATCGTCCATACTATATAGACCTTTCTCTTTCCCATAAATATATTCACAGGCCTTGAGTGCACCTATTGCGAAGACGTCTCTTGATATTGCGGTATGCTTAATCTCAATACATTCGCCGAGACCCGCAAATATGACTTCGTGATCACCTACAATACTTCCACCACGGATAGCATGAATTCCTATTTCATTAGGTTGTCTTTTACTTAAGCCATCCCTTCCTTTAGTGAAGATTGTTTCGTCTTCAATGGAATCCTTAATTGTATTTGCAAGAAGTAGAGCAGTACCACTAGGAGCATCAACTTTCTGGTTGTGATGTTTTTCAATTATCTCAATATCAAAATCCTTATAAAGCATATTACTTATACTCCTTAGTATATTATTAACAATATTTATGCCTATAGACATATTTGCAGAATGAAATACTGCAATTTCTTTGCTAAGGGAATCAATTTTGGATAATTGCTCAGGTGAGTAGCCAGTAGTGCAGAACACAATAGGAATATTTTTCTCTTTTGAATACTTACATAAGGAATCTAGAGCATCTGGCCTTGAAAAATCTAAAATCACATCTATGTCAATTTCACATTCAAGTATGCTGTCATAGCATGGGTAGCTTAAATTAGATGAATTTTTATCAACACCAGCAACAATTGAAACTGATTTCGACTCTTTTGCCATTTCTGAAATAACTTTGCCCATTTTTCCATTACATCCATTTAGAAGCATTTTAATCATTTGGTTTCCTCCTTTAAGGGGATATTATACGATTTTAATTCTTTTTTTAGAATTTGTAAATTCTTTTCTTCCATTTCACATAGTGGTAGTCTTAAATGTCCTACTTCCATTCCCATAAGATTCATAGCTGTTTTTACAGGGATAGGATTAGTTTCTATGAATACAGAGCTATTAAGAGCAAGAAAATTCAATTGAATTTTTAATGCCGCGGCGTGGTCACCTTGAAAATATAATTCACACATGTTATGAATGTCTGTAGGAATTATATTTGCAAGAACAGATATAACTCCAATACCACCTAAGGAAAGTATAGGTATAACTTGGTCGTCGTTACCGGAATAGACATCTAATCTATCTCCGCATAGTGCTTTAATTTGTGCTATTTGACTTATATTGCCACTTGCTTCTTTAATTGCTACAATATTTTGTACTTCGCACAATTTTAAAAGTGTGCTTGGATTAATATTAAGAGATGTTCTTGATGGAACGTTGTATATTATTACAGGTGAGGTTACACTATTTGCAATTGCACTAAAATGTTCAAATAAGCCTTTTTGAGTGGTTTTATTATAGTAGGGGGTAATTACAAGTAATCCGTCTACACCTATTTTTTCTGCCCATTTACTCATGCTTATTGTAGCAGCAGTGTTGTTGCTTCCTGTACCGGCGATTACTGGAACCCTCTTATTAACTACATCAACTACAAATTTTATAGTCTCTTTTCTTTCTTGCTCTGACATAGTAGAAGCTTCACCGGTAGTGCCACATACTATAATAGCATCTGTTTTACTGCTAATCTGCCATTCTATTAATTCTTCAAGTTTTTTGAAATCTATCCCTCTTTCATCAAACGGAGTAACTATTGCAACACCAGAACCTTTAAAAATACGCATAAGATTACCTCCTCGTAGATCTGTAAATAATAACAAAAATTAATTGCGATTATCTATAGAACTATTTTATTTTTATTACTATATATTTATTAATTGGGATTGATTTTAGTGAATCATTTCTACTTATAAATAAATTAATATTGATAATTAATAATAATATATGAATTATAACTAAAGCTTTTTCTTTATTATATTATATAGCCCATATGTGAAAATATATATACTTTTAAGAAAAAAAATGAAAATCAGTAATAATGGATAGATAAATATAATACAACAGGTGATTATTTAACCCACAAAATAGAAAAAACAGTGCTGGAAGGTACATTCCGGCATTATATTTTTTTATTGTGAATAAAAGAACCTCAGATTGTAAAAAATATTAGATATTATAATTAGGAGGGGTATTATGGGTAAAACACCTTTAAAAAAAGTTATAAAAGCTAAATTAAAAACAAACAAAGAATTAACCAAAAACGAAATGCTTAGAGAAACGTTAAAATATGAAATAGCTGAAGAATTAGGATTAACAGATAAGATAGGTGTGGAGGGATGGAGTGGACTAACAGCAGAAGAGACAGGGAGAATTGGAGGCTTAATGACAAAAAGAAAGAAGAGCATAAATCTTCCTAAAAACGCAGATTTTTAACAATATTTCAGAAGGGAAGGCGCCCACTACTATAAGTGGGATTTACATATTACAATAAAGGGAAACTTCAGTGGGAATATAAATTTACTTTTGAAGTTGTTAATATTTCATCGGTGAAGGTAATAAGCAGCTGTTAAGCAAATTACTTTGGACAATATTTGGTGTATAGGTTAGAATATTATATACCATTATAGTTTTAAGAGGATAACCCTTTGAAAAAGAATAAAACTTTGAAGAGGGGAGTACTTTGAAAAAGGAGAAATGTTAATATGGACTGTTATAAAGAGTTTGCTCATATATATGATGAATTAATTAATTCTGATATTGATTATAAATCATGGGCTTCGAGCATATTATGTATTTGCAAAGAATATCGCATTGATATGGAGAACTATTTAGATTTAGCCTGTGGTACAGGGAATCTTACTATAGAAATTGCAAGTGAATTTAATAATACATGGGCAGTTGATTTATCTTCTGACATGTTAAGTGAAGCAGAGAAAAAAATGAGGGAAGCGCTGATAAAAGCAAAATTTATATGTCAAGATATTTGCGAATTGAATTTAAATAATACATTTAATCTAATAACGTGCTGCTTAGATTCTAGCAATTACATATTAGAAGAGGAAAATTTTAAAAAGTATTTATTAGGAGTTTACGATTTATTAAAAAGTGATGGTTTATTTATTTTTGATATTAATTCTTATTATAAACTTACTAATGTGCTTGGTAATAATATCTATAATTATGATTCTGATGATGTTGTATACATTTGGGAAAATTATTTAGAAAATGATATAGTGCAAATGAGTTTAACCTTTTTTGTGAAAGAAGGACAAGTATACAGGCGGTTTGACGAAGAGCATTCAGAAAGAGCTTATAAAGATAAATATGTAGAAAGTGTTATTAAAGAAGCTGGGTTCGAAATAATTAAAAAGATGGATAATTACGAAGATAAAGAAGTAAGTGATCAAACAGAGAGAATATGTTATGTTCTGAAGAAGTAACAAATAACAATAGTTTTGCTAGTGTTTTCACTAGTTTCCCTAGTGCTCACTAGTTTCCCTAGTGCTCACTAGTTTCCCTAGTGCTCACTAGTTTTTTTCCTAGTGTTCATATTATCAAGATTATACAAGGAGGTTAGTGTATGGATAAATTGGTTAGAGCTACTGCAAAAGAAGGTCAGGTTAGGATATTTGCAGCCATAACTACGGATTTAGTAAATGAAGGAGTTACGATGCATTTATGTGCACCTACGGCAGCCGCTGCTTTCGGTAGGATGTTAACAGCTGGTACTCTTATGGGAACCATGCTGAAATCTAAGCAAGATAGTTTAACTCTTCACATTAATGGTGGAGGTGAGGCAAATGGTGTAGTAGTAACTGCGCATGCGGATTCAAGTGTCAAAGGATACATTGGAAACCCTAATGTAGATTTGCCTGCTAATAGTAAGGGGAAACTTGATGTAAGTGGTGCAATAGGTAAGGATGGCTATTTAAGAGTTATAAGAGACTTAGGGCTAAAGGAGCCATATGTAGGTCAAGTACCAATATATACTGGAGAAATTGGTGATGATTTAGCTTATTACTTTACTGTTTCAGAGCAAACCCCATCAGCTGTGGGCTTGGGAGTTTTAGTAGACACGGATATGAGTATTAAAGCTTCAGGTGGGTTTATAATCCAAATGATGCCTGGTGCAGATGAATTTTTAGCTGATATAATAACATATAGACTTGAAGAAATTCCATCCATAACTGAACTCATAGAAAAAGGGATGACAATTGAAGAAATATTAGAATTTATTTTTGAAGATATGGAACTTAAAATACATGAAGAAGTTGTGCCAATGTATAAATGTGATTGTTGCAGAGAAAGAGTTGAGAGAGCATTAATAAGTATAGGAAAAAGGGACTTAGAAGAAATTTATAATGATGGTAAAACAGAAGAAATTAAATGCCATTTTTGTAATAAAAACTATGAATTTAATCATGAAGACATTGGGCAATTACTTAAAAGTAGTTTAGGGGCATGAAAATAAATAACAAGTCAAAGATGCGAAATAGACTCGCATACTGACTTGTTATTTATTTAGTGTAGATAAAAGTGTAATCTTTGTAGGCAGAATATGTGTATGTTGCTATATGTTTCAAATCGTAGAAAAATGGAGATAACTTGACAAATGAGGAGCATAATTGAAATAGATATGAATACTAACTATATTTACTATTGACAACTTGAAGAAAATTTTATAATATAGTAATGTACTAAGCGACGAAAATACGAGCAATAAAGTAATAAAATAGTTAATGAATAAAGTTCTTGACAAGTTTTATGAAATGATGTAGACTATAATAGTTGTTGAATGAAGATATGTGGGAGCATAGCTCAGCTGGGAGAGCATCTGCCTTACAAGCAGAGGGTCACAGGTTCGAACCCTGTTGTTCCCACCACATATGGCCCAGTGGCTCAGTTGGTTAGAGTGCCGCCCTGTCACGGCGGAGGTCGA
>JBLHPD010000143.1:0-12683 GCA_047624165.1 Clostridium sp.
ATAAACATTATGGAGGTTTGTGGCACTCATACTATGGCTATATTCAGATATGGTATTAGGGATATACTTCCTCCAAATGTAAATCTTATATCTGGTCCAGGTTGTCCTGTTTGCGTTACACCTCAGAGCTATATAGATACGGCACTAACACTTTCAGGTGAAAAGGATGTAATTATTGCAACCTTTGGAGATATGATGAAAGTTCCAGGGAAAAAAGGTTCACTAAGTGTGAAAAAGGCAGAAGGTGCAGACATAAGAATAGTATACTCACCAATGGATTGTCTTGATATAGCTTCACAAAACCCTTTTAAAAAGATAGTATTTTTGTCAGTAGGTTTTGAAACTACTGCACCTATGACAGCAGTTACTGTTATGGAGGCTAAAAAAAACAATATAAGTAATTTATTTTTTTTTACAGCTCACAAAATTGTTCCACCAGTTATGGAAGCTTTAGTTCAAGATAGTGATTTGAAGATAGATGGGTTTTTATTGCCAGGTCATATTAGTGCAATTATTGAAATTAGAGGAAATAGTAAAGTCTATGGCTGATGAAGCAAATAAAGCGGGTGTGAAAATTGTGGCTGGAGATACAAAAGTTGTGGAAAGTGGAAATGTGGATGGAATTTTTATAAACACATCTGGTATTGGTAAAATTTACAAAAATGTTAATATTAATTGTGCTAATGCAAAAGTGGGAGACATTGTCATAATAAATGGAACATTAGGAGACCATGGAATGACAATAATGTGCCAGCGAAATAAATTTGGGTTAGAAGGGGATTTAAAAAGCGATTGCGCCTGCTTAAATTCTTTAGTTGACACAATGCTTGAAGCTTATGATGGAATTCATGTTATTCGTGATGCTACAAGAGGTGGAGTAGCAGCAGTGCTTAATGAAATTAGTGAATTTAGTAATGTAACAATAGCTCTTGAAGAGAATAATTTGCCAATGAGTGAAGAAGTAAAAGGTGTCGCTGAGATGCTTGGATAATTTCGCGCATGGTGCGGAGTATCTTCAAAATATCATAAGGCAAATCTGTATCTTTGTATTTCCTGATTATGCAAATATAACAGTGGCTCCAGGAAAATCAGACTATGATTTTAGACTTTCAGATAAAAACACAGAAATAATTAATAAAGATTATATAAAGGCTCTAGAATGTAGTCGTAAGGCCCATGAAATGGTAGCTCTTATAGGTGGGAAAGTACCACATAGTCATGGTGTATTTGTGGGCGGAACCACTGCGAATATGGATGCTTCTAAAATTATAAGACTAAAATCTATACTACAATCTATAAGTGAATTTATGTGTAAAAACATGGTTTACGATATAAATATTATAGCACGTTATTACCCGGAGTATTTTAAAATTGGTGGTGGTACAAAAAATCTTTTAACCTATGGATTATTTAATGATTTCCATAATAAAGAAATGCAGTACGTAAAGCCTTCAACTTATATTGATGGTGAGGTAGCTAGTTTAGATGCAAAAGCAATAACAGAGAGTTCAGCATTTTCTTGGTATAAAGATTCGATAGCAAGTGCAGTTCCATCAAATGCTCCTTCTGAAATGGATATTAAAAAGCCAGGAGCCTATACATTTATTAAAGCACCTAGATATCAAGGTAAAGTTGTACAGGTTGGTCCACTTGCTCGTATGATTTTATCAGGTTCATATAAAAATAGTATATCCACAATGGATAGGCTTATAGCTAGGGTCCTAGAGGGAAAGAAGTTATGTGAAAAAATGCTTATAATACTAGATGAAATAGAACCAATACCTGCAGTTCAGGAAAAATATGTTATTCCAGAGAGTGCACAGGGAATAGGACTTTGCGATGCTGTTAGGGGAGCCCTTGGACACTTTCTTACTATAGAAAAAGGGGTTATAAAGAATTGTGATATAATTACTCCAACTGCTTGGAATCTTTCACCAATAGATGAAATGGGGCAGCATGGACCTCTTGAGAGCGCTCTTATTGGTACAGAAATAGAAAATCTAAAGAATCCTGTGGAAATAGGCCGCATCGTGCGATCTTTTGATCCTTGTATATCCTGTGCTACCCATGTTACTACAGAATATGGTGAGCCTTATTATATAAACCTTACTTAGGAGATTCACATAGAACAATTATAATACAGATTAGCTATTTTTAAAAATTCACAATAAAATATAAGCGTATTTGTATAGGATAGAAGGAGAGTAGTGATATGAATGAAATAATGATTAGTATTAATATGTTAAATACTAATGAAGAGATTCATATGGAAAATAAAGAGCTTTTCGATGAAGAAGGCATATTTGTTATAAATCTAATGAGTGCGCCAGGGTCTGGTAAAACTTCTATACTTGAGAAGTTAATTCCAAAACTCAAGCAGTGCTTAAATATGGCAGTAATTGAAGGAGACTTATATACCACAAAAGATGCAGAGCGAATTGAAGCTAAAGGAGTTCCAGTAGTACAGGTTAATACTATGGGGGTTTCTTACTTAGAAGGATCTAAGATAAGGGAAGCATCATTGAATTTTGATTTAAGAGAGATAGATCTTATTATTATAGAGAATGTAGGAAGCATAGCATCCCCAGCTGAATTTGAAATTGGTGAGGATATAAAACTTTGCGTGCTTAGTGTGACGGAAGGTAATGATAAACCTTTAAAATATCCACTAATGTTTGAAAAGAGCACAGCAATAATTCTAAATAAAATTGATTTAATTAGGTTTACTGATTTTGTGGAAGCTGAGTTTTATAAAGATATTAAAACAATAAATGACAAAGCGAAAATTTTTCAAACCTCTTGTACCCAAAATTGTGGACTAGATGAATTAAGCGAATGGATTTTAGAAGAAGTAAAGAAAAAAGCGAGTATGAAGAGGTTGTGTTAATATGGGTAAAAAAGTTATTGCTATAGGTAATAGGTTAATGATGGATGATGCAGTAGCATTGATGGTTCTAGAAAAAATTCAAAATATCCTGGAGGATAAAGGTATAGAGACTATTATAGGAGAGACAGATATAGAATTTTGTTTTTCAAAATTGAATGAAGAAGATGTATTTTATATTATGGATTCAACATATTATGGGAATTTACCGGGAACAGTAACTTTTAAAAGCTTGGATGATATAAAAAAGAGTAGAGGTCAGAGTAGGTCTATTCACTCTTTAGGGTTAGTAGATCTACTAAATATGTACAAGATAGATATTAAGGGTTATTTCATAGGAATAGAAATTTCAAATATAGATATAAATATTGGGTTAAGTAATATTTTAGAGATGCAAGTAGATTGTATATCTAAGAAGGTGTTGAGTTTTATAAATCAATGATGATATTAAAATTGAAGATAAAAAAGTATGCTAAAATTTAATTAGCATACTTTTTTATTATATTAAATTTCGATATTTAAGAGAATAAAACCCTGTCACTTAAGCCATCTTCATTTCCTTGAACTTTTTCGAAGGCTTTTAAAAGTTTATCTATGCTTAATTTCTGTTTTTCATCTCCTGAAACATCCATAACTATTTTTCCACCATGCATCATAAATAGTCTATTACCTAAGTTTATTGCATGAGTTAAATTGTGAGTTACCATAAGTGTAGTTATTTTATTGTCCTTAACCACTTTGCCAGTAATTTCTATTATCCGTTCAGAGGTTTTAGGATCCAAGGCTGCTATGTGTTCATCTAAAAGAAGAAGTTTTGGTTTACACATTACTGCCATCATTAATGATAGAGCTTGTCTTTGTCCACCTGATAAAAGACCTGCATTTGTATGAAGTTTATCTTCAAGTCCAAGGTTAACTTCAGATAGAATTTCATTAAACATCTGTAAATTTTTTTTATTTACACATAGCCTTAGGCCGTACCTACGACCTTTATTATAAGCCATAGACATATTTTCTAGTATTGTCATGTTTGGAGAAACACCCTTTGAAGGATCTTGAAAAACTCTTCCTATATGCTTTGTTCTTTTGTATTCTGGCAGTTTACTTATTTCTTTTCCATCTAAAATAATTGAGCCTTCATCTGTATTTAAAGTGCCACATATCAAGTTAAGAAGAGTAGATTTTCCGGCGCCATTACTGCCAATTATGGTAATGAAGTCGCCTTTATTTATATTCAAAGATAAATTATCATACAATACAATCTCATTTATAGTATTTTTATTAAATACTTTATGCAGCTTCTGTATTTTTAACAATAGACTCACCTCCAACTTTAGATTTCTTTACTTTAAAACTTAATTTCTTACCGTTTAAGGATAAAGCTAAAACTACAATTACAGCGGTTATTAATTTTAAATCTGTGGATGGGAGCCCAAGCATTAATGCTATTGCTATTGAGCCCTTATATAGCATTGAGCCAAGTAACGCAGTTGTAGTTGGTTTTAATACTCTAATTCTGCCAAATACAGATTCACCTATTATAACAGCAGCAAGTCCCATTACTACAGTTCCAGTTCCCATTCCCACATCAGAAAATCCTTGGTATTGAGCCATCATTGAACCTGATAAAGCTACTAGTCCATTTGAAACTGCAAGTCCAATAAATTTTATATTATCTGGATTTATACTAAGGGATGATACTAGCTGGGGATTATCTCCCACAGCCTTTAAAACAAATCCCAGTTTAGTTTTTAAAAAGAGGTCCAATCCTATCTTTACTATAATCATAAAGGCAAATAAAATTACTAAAATATTTATATTATTTGAAAATATAGTTTGTTTTCCAAATAGAGGTATGTTAGACTTTCCCATTATTCTTAAATTTATAGAATATAGTGCTATCATAACTAAAATACCGGATAAAAGGTTGGTTATTTTTAGTTTAACGTGAAGTAATCCTGTTAAAATACCACCAATACATCCTGCACCAAAAGATAAAACACATGCTGCAAAGGGATTTATTCCATTTAATAGGCAAAGACCAGTTACAGCGGCACCTAAAGGGAAGGTACCATCTACTGATAGATCCGGGAAATCTAATATTCTATAGGTTATATATATTCCAAAAGCTGCTATAGAGAATATTAATCCTTGCTCAATTACGTTCAGTAGTATATCCATTAGTTAACTCCTCCTGTTATTATTTCTGCTTTAGTAGCTAAGTCTTGTGGGATTTTTATGTTTAATTTCTTAGCCGCATCTTCATTAATAAACAGTTGCATATCTTTTAACATTGTAATAGGAAGCTCACTCGGCTTCTTACCTTCAATTATATCTACCGCCATAAGTCCTGTTTGAAATCCTAGTTTACTATAATCGATACCAATAGTCGCAAGTGCCCCTTGGACTACTATTGCTTTTTCGGCACCAATTATAGGGAGGTTTTTCTTAAAACATGCATTAGCTATAACAGGCATAGCTGATGCTAATACATTGTCTGTAGGAATATATAGTACATCTATTTTTCCAATTATTGAATTTAAGGATTGCTGCACTTCATTTATATTTGTTAACCCAGACGTTACAATTTCTAGTCCAAAGTTTTTAGCTACTTTCTTTGCATTGTTAACCTGGACCTCTGAGTTACTTTCACTTGTGTTGTATAGAATACCTATTCTCTTAGCAGTGGGTATTAGTTTTTTTAACAATTCAAACTGTTTTTCTATCGGAACATTGTCTGAAGTTCCAGTTACATTAGTGCCAGAATTTTCAAGGGATTTTGCAAGACCTGCATTAACTGGGTCTGTTACCGCAGTTATAAGTATTGGAATATCCTTTGTTGAATTGAAAGCTGCTTGAGCCGCAGGTGTTGCTACTGCGAATATTAAATCTTGTTTTTGTGATACAAAGTTTTGAGCTATAGTTTGAGTTGTGGGCATATCCCCTTGAGCATTTTGATAATCTATTTTAATATTTTTCCCGTCTTCATATCCTTTAGATTTTAAGGCTTCAATAAACCCTTCTCTAGCCGAGTCAAGAGCAGGATGCTCGACAATTTGTGTAACACCAATTTTGATTACTTTTTTGTCACTAAGTTTTTGATCAGGGGTACTTCCGGATGTTTTTGCACACCCTCCTAAAATTGATGCAGTTAATAAAACTGCTGTTAGAAATGAAATTTTTTTATTTGCTACCATTCTACCAATCCTCCAAAAATAATATTTTCATATTGAATTTAATATTGAAAATAAAAAAAAGTTCTGGGTCACCAGAACTTTTATATAACAATACAAACCTAAGGAAATTTTTCAAAAAACTCCGTTAGGTTTAAAATTCTATATGTTCTACATAAACTACCATACTACTATTTTATTAATCTGATTTTGGGTATTATTAAAAACTACTATCCTACTCAGCAATTGTAGTATGTATATCTAAATTTGTCAATATACATCTGGAATGGAGCGGTGACTTAGACCAATTACTACTTCGTTTAAATGAAGTAATCCTATGCTCATAAATATGCATACACTAATATGCTCTTCACTTCTAGCTATACCAACTTTACCGCCTACATTGAATCCATTTGCTTTTTGCATAATTTGAGCAAGAGCCTCTCTTGTAGCTCCAACTACAGCACCATCATGTACATGATAATCTTCTTTTATAAGTCCTTTCTTTTTAGATGCAACTAAGGCTCTTTCTATGACCTTTGATACAGTATCATTAATATTTCCACCAATATCTACAGCCACAGTTAAAATTCCTTTATTTTTAAAAGACTCAGTTAATATTTTTTCATCTTCTCTAGAAGATATGGACATTTCTATAGAAGCCTTTGCCACATCAGTACTTTGCATATTCATTTGTTTTTACCTCCATAATTTATAATTTAACTTCGCTTAAACACTGCCTAAAATTATTTCTTCTAAAGATCTTTTAGGTACATGGTGAATTGATTTTTCATCTCGCCAGTACTTAATATCTGTAGGTAAACTCATTTTATCAATAACAACGGTTTCTTTAGGTCATTCTGAAAAAAATTTCTGTATGATCTGTTTTTTAAAACCAAATTTTTAATCATTTTGCACCTCCATAAAATTAAAACTATCGCATACATTATAGCATAATATCAATCCTTATAAAAAAAGAGTTGGTAAGTATGATGGATAGGCATTTAGTGCTATCCATTATTTTTTGTAACTTATCAGTAACATGGTATCATTATTAATTTCTAATATGACCGCATTCCCCTAATTTAGCAAAATTATTATGATAGAATGGGTTATTAAGGGTTTCAATAATAAAATATATAATTTTAGTATTGCTTATGTTGGGAGGAATAATTATGAATCTAGTATTTGCTTATGGAAGTTTGGTTAATAGGAAAGAAATTGAAAAGACCTTGAAAAAAGATGATGCGCAGAAGGATTATGGTCATCAGTTGAACTTGAAGAATTAGCGAAAAAGAATTTAAGCAGCCTTAGAAAATGGGTTCTTGAGCTGCCAGATCTAAAAATGCAGTAAGAAAAGGGCAATTCCAGAGATTGGAAGTGAAACGGACAATCTCTGGTTAAGTATGAAAACTTTCTAAGTAAGTGTTATTCATTAGGATTAAGAGTGTTACTTAACTTTAAAAAAGTTCCATTTGATCAATCGCTACTTCCTCTAATTTAAATCTCGAAGCAACTATACTTTCTATGTATTCTTCACCTTTAATATGCTCTGATTTTAAATACTTTAATCCGCTTTTAAGTTTTGAGGGTATTAAATCTAGTACATAGATATTATCAAATCTATTTAATACAGATTCTCCACCAAGTCCGGACAAACAAATAAGTTGAGTGTTACTTTTTTTAGCTATATCCATAAGAGGTTTTAATAAGTGCTCTGCATTAGTTTGAGCAAAAGGGTTATCCATTATGATAACTTTTCCCCCTTCATTTCTTGCAAAGATATCTGTCTCATCTCTTCTCATGTAAGATAACAAGCTTGATAATATTACAAAAGCTGAAAGGAAACCTTCTCCCCCGGAGTTTAGTGCAATTTCATTCCACCCTAATAGAATTTGTCTATCCTCTTCTACTTTGTATAGTTTAACCTCTATATTGCTTATAGAAACAACTTCATTATAAAGATCACGTGTGTTAATGCTCTTAGATATTAAATCTTCTATATTTTCATTGTTTTGAAGTCTTTCAAGGGCAGTTATAGTAAGGCTTTCTAAAAAGTCATTAACTCTTAATCTATAAAGTTCGCTGTTTGAGTCCCATTCTGGTAGCTTTATACTAAGCATCTTTACATATTTATCTCTTATTTTAATCGAAGAGTTATTATCAATTTTCCCTAAATTAGTATGAACCTCTAACACATATTCGTAAATGCTTTGAGATACATTATCTTTTTCCCTAATAATTAAATCAATATCTGCTTGAAGTTTTGCCATTAATGCATTGTGCGCAGCTAGCGTAATATTTAAATTTTCTATTACAATATCAGGCTTATCAATACTTTTTTCAATGATATCTAAGGACTTTTTAAAGAAATCATCATTTAAAAACAGTGATTTTTTTGATACTCTATTTATTTCATTACTTAAATCAAGACTCTTTTTTGATTCTTCTTCTAAAGAAAGTCTATAGTCCCGCCTAAGTTCTCCGCTAAATTTGGTAAGCCCTTGAATTTCAACATCTATTGAAAGCGTTGTAGTTATAACAAAATCGTTAAACTCTTCTAAATTAGATAAATTGCTTTCAAGCTTTTCTATAGCATTTTGTGTTAATGTTTTTTCTTTTTTTACAAATTCTAATTCATGGTTTTTCGCAAAGGTTCTTTTGTTAAAATCTATATCCAATATTTCTTCTTTTGGTTTTGGAGTTTCTTTATTAAAATCATCTTTCATTTTTTGTAGAAGATTATTTATATTTGTTTCAATTTTTGCATAATCTATATTTAATGCATTTATGGTTTTATTGATTTTATCTATGGCTTCACCAAATGATTTTAATGATCCCTTTATTTCTTCTTCTTTAAATCTATCATAGGTTACTTCTCTATATTCAATTTCATTTAAACAATACTCTTTTCCTTTAGCTATTAGATCTCTTTCTTTTAATATAAATCGTTCATTTGCACCTTGCAGGCTCTCTTCTAAAAGCTTAATATCAGTTGAGATTTCCGTAGTTAAGCTATCATATCTAGCCTCTAAGTCTTCTACATCCTTTTGCAGAATTTCACCTTGATTATATTGATTGTACTTACTTACGTTATCACGAATTTTTTCTAGCTTTCCTAATAAATTTCTAAATCCTTCTTGAAGATTTGACAATGACTCTTCTAAGTTAATTTTATTTTTTTCTTTAACTTTTTTATCATCATTAAGCTCAGTTATATTTTCAGAAAGTTTATCTAGCTTTTTCTTATCAAAAGTATATTTTTCATAGCTTTTTACCAATAAATTAAAATCTTCTATTTCTCTTTTTAGATTTATTAATTCGCTTTCCTCTGTTCTTATTGTTTTATTTGCCTTTTCTATAGCTTTATTTATGTCATTTAGGGTATCACGAATATTATTAAGCATGGTTTCCTTTGATATTAATAAATCTTCATGTATTACCAACTGTTTTTCTAAATTTTCATAAGTTTCTTTATCTAAAACAGAAAATTGTATTTCACTCTTGTTTTTTTCATAAAACTCAATATCGCTTAATTTCTGAGTTATATACCCATCTAATGAAGTTATTTCACCTTGTTTTTCAATTGTTAATTTTTTTAATTCTTCTTCATTTATAAGCCTATTATTAAAGGAAACATAAAATGTGATATCATTTAGATAACATAAGCTATTAACTTTTTCACTAGATTTACTGGTTAAACTCTCCCTTTTTACTATAGGAATAGGATAAGAAGTAAAAATACCTAGATCATCCTTTTGAAGTTTTATTAAATCCTCAGGTTCCATAATTAGAGAATATGGCAAAAATGGGTTATCTTCTATAAATTTTATATTTTCTTTTTCGCTGCAATTATTTTTCTTAAGCCAATCAATACCATATATTATAGTTATATCTCTTTGGCGAAGTTTTTCCTCCATCACTTTTGAAATTTCAAGTGTTCTTCCTGTTTGAAGTTTTTTCTTCTCTTGTTGAAGTTTGTTTAATTTAATAATTAACTTATTTTCCTCTTCTTTTAAAATTCTAATTTTAGTGTTAAACTCATTTATTATGTACGCTTTGTCAAAAAGTTTACTCTCATCTATATTTATGTATTTTATAATGTATTTTCTGTTTTCTATTTCTTTAAGCAACATATTTCTCTCTTTTTTCATAGTGGTAAGTTCATGAGTTATATTACTTACCTCTTTTGAAACATCTTCTTTTTCTCTTTCTTTGACATTAACTTCGATAGATTTTAATTCACTTAACATTTTACTTTTAGTAAGAATTTCACTGTTTTTAGTTAGAATTTGATTGTATGATAAGGATTCTTTATTTATAAAATCATCATTACAATAACCCATTAAGTTTCGAGTAAAAGCTTTTTTATATCTATTGTTGAAATTTTCTTCACTTACCGAAAACGAATCTATGCTACTTTGAAGTCCACCTATTGTTAAGCTTTTTTGTTGAAGGGACGTATTCAATTTATCTATTTCAATTTTACAATCAGCTATATGTATCTTTGTATTCTTTATATTTTTATCGCTATCTTCTAATAGCTTTGAGCTTTCCATTTCTCTACCTTCATAATGTTTCTTTAAAGTAAATCCTGTATTCTCTCTTTCTGGTTGTAAATCCTTATTCTTTTCCTTTGCAATTTCTATTTGGTTCTCAAGTTTTTGAACATCTCTTGATGCTTTTACATATTCCTCATATATTTTTGAACACTCTAGTATTCTTTGCTTCTTTTGAAAAATATTTATTTTTTCATTTGTATCTAAGGCTTCTTGCGTAGCGAGTTCTCTATCTGAATTCATGTTATCAGCAATGCCGTAAAGCCCATAAACCTCTGATGATATTTTTTCATACTTAATTTCATTAATATAGGTCTCTATTTCTAAAATTTTAAACAGGAGTTCATTTTTTTTATTGTTTTCTAAATTTAAAGTATCTTCTAAATATTTTATAAGATTAGCTATTTTATTTTTTAAACTTTCACTATGAATTTTATGCTCCACGCATTTCTGTGCAACAGTTAATATTTCTTTTGCACAGATTTTAAACTCTTCTATAGCATCTTTTTTTTGTATCTTGGATTGATTATATTTGTATTGATATATGTACTTTTTAACTATTTCGCTAAAATTATTTATTTTGTCTTCATCTTTGTTAATCTTATCTTCTACAGCTTTAATAAACCACTTTTCCACGAGGCCTGATACATTTTTCGCATCTTTAAAAAGCTCCAATAACCCTGATTCTGTCATATTAATCTTTTTTATTATACTTTCCCATTCTTTATTATTTATATTGTACTGCCTTAAATTATCAAAATAATTTTTAGTCTGGGATGGCGTAGTCATATCAAAGTAATTAAAGTTTATGTTCTTATCTTTTTTAAGATCCTCAAGTAAACTTTTAATGCTCACAAAACTTTTAATTTTCTTGATGTTTTTATCAATTTCAACTGCTGGAAAATTATTAATGTCATATTTGCTGCTTCCTCTATATTCATGTATAAAGGTTACTATATCTAAATCTTCACCAGAATCATCATCTGATGAAACTGATCTTTTTCTAATCATCATACCAATAAGTACATAACCTACGCCACCATCCAAAACCCATTCTGTTAATATGTAGCTTGGTGAGTTTTGAGTAAAGTAACTTTTGAATTTTCTATCTTTTAAATCTCTATACCTCTTATTTACAAAAGGGGCCATCATTAGCTGGACCATTACAGATTTCCCTCCACCATTTCTAAGGCTCAAGAGGGTACTCTCGCAACCGAGCTCAAATGTCTCATCATCTATTTTCATTGAATTGTTATTGTAATTAAAGTTTACGATCCTAATAGCATTGATTTTACTCATTAATTTCACCTCCAAAAGCTGTAACTACTCTATTGTAGTTGTTTTTGTTTAATATGTTCCAATCCATAAAATTATCTAGTTTTGAAGTTGTAGTTATCATGTCATCCACCGGTACATAATTTATAAGTCTTTGATTCTCTAAAAAGTTAAGAATTGTATATATAAATCCTTCTTTAGTAGTTCTGGAAGTGGTTTGCTTATCAGAACTTTTAAGAGCTTCAAAACGTTCTAAAATATTAGCGTAGGCAATACCTGTTTTGATTTGTACCTCTTCTAAGTCCTCTTTTTCTACGCTCGCTTTTAATCTATTACTTATTATATTTAAAAGTTCTCCTCCTTTTAAAAAATATTTGCACTTGCTGGTGCTACCTTGTGAACCATAAAATTCAACTAATAGAGTAAGTATCACAAACTGAGATAGATAGTAATCCTTATCATTGCTATTAGACTTACAGAGTTCTTTTTTTAGCTCTCCTTTAGAATATCCTAAAAAGTCATTATCCTCGTTAGGTATAAGATATATAACCCCGCTATACTTTTCAACCTTGCAGTTACAGCTTTCTCCTTGGCTTTTCACTAAATTCATTATCTGTTCACTTTCAGAATACATTCTAAAAAAATCTTTTTCCTTTTCTTCTGAAGGTTCCCCATTTTGAATTAAGTAATAAAATATTTTGTTGCTAGTATTTATATCGTATGTATTGTACATAAAGTTTCATCACTACCTCTCTACTTTAAAAGTAACATCTGAGCATATAACAGTTTTAA
>JBLHPD010000144.1:0-12617 GCA_047624165.1 Clostridium sp.
AAATGTAGTTTGTTGCGTATTATTTTTGCAAAACATAGTAATCCTCCTCAAAGTGGTCATTTTGGTATTATTATATCATAAGTTCTGCGTTTGGAAGTAATTACAAGCTTTTTGTGGGATAATCATATTATTAAATTAAATAAAAAAAATTATTAGTAGAAAGAAGGGAAAAGAGTATGTATAATTTCGCACTTGCATTTACAGTATGCTGTATCGCTTTTGCTATTGGTGAGGTTGTAAGCATAAAAACAAACGCATGGGTTCCCGGAATATTTATTACAGCGGCGGTTATGTTGGTTGGCTACTGGACAGTATTGCCTCATGATTTAATTAGTGACAGTTATTTAATTCCGTTCGGAAGTACTATTGGTATATATTTGCTGATTGTCCATATGGGAACTGTTATTAGTTTGAGACAACTAATTGAGCAATGGAAAACTATAGTAATTTGTCTTTTTGGATTAGTTGGTATGGTCAGTATTTCATATTTCTTGTGTCCACTATTTATGCCAAAACTTTTAGTCGTTGCTGGTTTACCACCTTTGACTGGTGGTATTGTTGCAGCAACTATTATGCAGAAGGCTTGCGCTGAGGCTGGTTTGGTAACAGCTTCTGTTTTTGCAATTACAATGTATTGCATTCAAGGTTTTGCAGGTTATCCTATCACTGCAATATGCTTGCAAAAAGAAGGTAAGCGTTTGTTGAAAAAACTGCGTTCTGGAGAAGATTCCATTACGGATGAAGAGCGAAAGAGTCTTGTCAAAGTATCTGCTGTAGCTAACGTAGATCCAAACGAAAAAAAGTTATTACCTAAAGTTCCAGAAAAATACAACAGTGCTGTTGTTGTTTTGGGTAAATTAGGCCTAGTTGCTTGGATTGCTATTATGCTTGGTTCTTTGACTGGCGTCAGCGGTGCTATTTGGGCATTGTTAATGGGCGTTTTATTCACAACAATCGGTTTTTTGGACAGGAGTGCTCTGAATAAAGCAAATTCATATGGAATTGTTATGTTCGCTTTGATGATGTATGTCTTCGACGGACTTAAAGATTGCACCATTGATATGTTGAAGTCACTTATCGGTCCTATGATCATTTTGATCGTTGTAGGTGTTGTAGGTATGGGTTTATTCTCATTTATCGCTTCCAAAGTTCTTAAAGTATCTTTTCCTCTTGCATTTGCAAATTCTTTGACTGCATTGTACGGATTCCCATGTGATGCTATTATTACGGAATCAACTTGTAAGTCGCTGGGAAAAACAGATGAAGAAGTGGACTACTTAATGAGCAAAATGTTCCCATCTATGATCGTCGGTGGATTTACTTCTGTTACAATTACATCTGTATTTGTGGCAAGTGCTTTTGCATTGATGATATCCAAGTTTTTGTAATTTTAAAGGAAGGAAGAACTGGATAAAATTAAAGTTGTAGCTCCGGGTGCATTGAAAGAAGATCCCCCAACTAATTTACACATATATTAACCCACGAAGCAATTAAAGCAGTGTGCAAAACTGATTATGAAATAGAATACGTGCTTGATAATATGATTCCTAAAATGCTTGTAGCTGGCTTAACTACAGTTTCAATAGCATCCATTATTATAGCAGGTATATTTGTAAAGTTATTATAATCATTATTTATATGTAGGAGGTACAAGCATTTGTCAATTAGAGAACTATCAAATAAATACAAACAAAATGTTATTGATTTAAGAAGAGAATTTCATAAATATCCAGAAGCAAGTTTACATGAATATAAAACAATTGATAGAATAGGCCAGGAATTAGATAAGCTAGGAATATCATACAAAAAAGTTGCAGATACAGGTATTATTGCGGAAATAAAAGGAACTAATCCAGGTAAAACAGTTGCTTTAAGAGCTGATATCGATGCACTAGAAGTTAATGAATTAAATGATTGTGATTATAAATCTAAAAATGAAGGTTTCATGCATGCATGTGGGCATGATTGTCATATATCCATGCTCTTAGGCGCCGCTAAGATCCTGAGCGAAATCAAAAATGAAATTAATGGTACTGTAAGGCTGCTTTTCCAACCAGCAGAAGAAGTAGTTGAAGGCGCTAAAAAAATGATAACTTGCGGAGCACTTGATGGTGTAGATGGAGTTTTTGGAATTCACGTTTGGAGTGATATAGAACATGGATTTGTATGTGTCCAAGAAGGACCACTTATGGCCTCAGTAGATTTATTTACAATTAAAGTTCATGGAAAGGGGGGCCATGGTTCTGCCCCTCATCAAGGAGTTGACGCAGTTATTGCATCTTCAGCGATTGCTATGAACCTTCAATCCATCGTAAGTAGGGAATTAAGTCCTCTTGATATTGCTGTAGTAAGTATTGGAACTCTTAATGTAGGCACAAGATTTAATATTATTGCGAGTGAAGGGATTTTTAATGGAACCACAAGAAGTTTTGATCCGAATGTTAGGGAAAAATTTCCTGGAATGATTGAGCGAATTTCTAGTGACACAGCATCAGCGTATAGAGCTGAAGCTGAGGTAGAATATACCTTTGGTACACCCGGGGTAATTAATGATGTAAATTGCTCTAAAATAGCAGAAAAATCATTAGGCGAAATAGGAGCTAAGTCCATTATTATTGAAAAAATTACAGGTGGAGAAGATTTTGCAGAGTACCTAGGAAGAGTTCCTGGTATAATTGCTCTTGTTGGAGTGAGAAATGAAGCTAAAGGTGCTTGTTATCCTCAGCATCACCCAATGTATACAATAGATGAAGATGCACTTGAAATAGGTACTGCATTATATGCACAATATGCTAAGGATTTCTTAAATAGTTGAATTATTTTCTTAGAAGTTGCTGTATTAATAAAAATAATTAGTTGTAGATTATTGAGGGCAATAGCTCTCTTTTTCTATTTGATTTTTTGAATAATTTCAACATTTTACTTTATGGTATAATGTTCATAAATAAAGCACAATGGGTTCAGTTACTAAAGAATTTTTAAAAAAGATGCAATTCAAAAATATTTGGGGGGTAATACATTTGTCAGTTAGAGAATTATCAAATAAATATAAGCAAAAGGTTATTAATTTAAGAAGAGAATTTCATAAATACCCAGAAGCAAGTTTACACGAGTATAAAACAATTGAGAGAATAGGTCGAGAACTAGATAAGATGGGAGTATCATACAAAAATGTTGCAGATACAGGGATTATTGCAGAAATAAAAGGAACTAATCCTGGTAAAACTATTGCTTTAAGAGCTGATATTGATGCATTATCAGTTAAAGAATTAAATGAATGTGATAGTCTATTATAATTGAAAAAACTACCGTAGGGGAGGATTTCGCAGAGTACTTAAACAGAGTACCTGGTTTAATTGCTTTTGTTGGAGTGGGAAATGAAGCTAAAGGTGCTTGTTATCCTCAACATCACCCAATGTATACAATAGATGAAGATGCACTTGAAATAGGTACTGCATTATATGCACAATATGCTATGGATTTTTTAAAGCTATAGAAGCATATTCGAAAGATGGTAAAAGAATTGTTCAAGAGCTTTCTGTTATAAATTCTTATGAAGAAGGTAAGGAAGCACTTAAACAGTATTTTCTAGTACATTGTTTAAACAAAATAAATGCCGTGAAAAATAGGTTTTCACGGCATTTTACTATTTATTTTTATCTAACATTTGCAGCGGTTGCAGAACGCCATTTCCATAATTTTAAATTTTGAGGTATACTTATATAAAATTAATATAACTAATGATGATGTATAATGCATACCTACGAGGAGGAGATATTAATGAATGATTCATTGTTAGACATAAATACTAATCAGACTCTAGCAACTTCAAAAGAAGCAAATTTAATAATTAAGTTTTTTACTGGTAAAGAAAATTATGATGACGCTCAACAAATGTTGATCGATATACAAGCTCATTATGATAAAAAAGGTGTGTATTTAGAAATTGATGCTGTTGTGTTTTGGAATTATTTACTAAATCGTAAACCATATCAACAAATTATAAAAAAAAGTAAAAACATCAGATACTATGATTTTAAAAAAATAATAAAAATCAAAGGAATAGAGAATTATAAGCAATTGGTTGATGCTGCTAATGATTATAACAATAAATATAAATCTAAATATATTTATTATTAAGGATTGTGATTTTGAACATAAAGAATATCAGAAAACAGAATAAACACTTAAAAATTAATCTATAAAACAAAGGAGAGTTATTATGAATCCAATAACTAATATTTTAAAAGATTTCCCATTAATTATTTTAGACGGTGCATTAGCTACAGAACTTCCTCCTCTAAAACTTGGAATGGTAATTCCTCTAGCGAAATTTATAGTCATAGTGCCAAAAACTGGTTTGATAAAGGTGCTCAGCTAATTGGTGGTTGCTGTCGAACAACCCCTGAAGATATTAAAGCTATTACTACATGGGCTCGAAAATAAATTATTAATATCAAATCAACAATTGGATATACTTCATAATGATGATTTGGATAACCGATTAAAATGGACCTGGACTTTGCAATATACTGTAATAGGAATATATTCTTGTGATATTGTTTTTCTAAATTCATTAAATGAGAATATAGCAAAACAAATTGCTAGAGATGGGGTTGAAATTTATTCTAAAGTTAGTAGATAAGTAAAGCATAAAAGGTAATTTAATCTCTTCTATCCTTAAAAAATGTTACTTCTTCTATTTTTTCTTGATACTGCAATTTGATAGAATAAAGCAGGCTACGGCTCTAACCGTAGTCTTTTCTGTTTTTGTATTATTTGAAGGATTTTCAATATATTTGTAGAATATTTCTATAATAAAGATAATAAAAATAATAAAGTAGAACTGGAAAAATGATTATTAATAAGTTTCTACATACCCTTAAATAATTGTAGTAACAAATTCTGTGGAAATACAAAAAAAACTTACGTCTTATGGGTGAATAAAAGAATAAGAGGTGGAAATTATGTTGAAACTTAAAGGAAATGAAATTGATGAAAATTTTGCAGGGAATTTACTTATAAGTTTAATCGAAAATAAAGGGATCGAATTAGAAATTTTTTTTAACGTAGCTATTCAGCTTGTTGAGATATTAAATGAAATTCATAAGAATAAAGTTATTCATATGGGTATTAACCCTAATAATATTTTAATTAATAATGAAGGAAAAATAAAGATTATTGATTTTAGCAGTTCAATATTAATGATAGCTGAGAATGAAAAAGAAAAAAATCTTCAGCAATTAGAAGGTACTTTAGAGTATATAGCGCCAGAGCAGACTGGAAGAATAAATAAGGTGGTAGATTACAGGGCGGACTATTATTCTTTGGGGGTTACTTTTTATCAATTATTAACTGGAAAATTACCTTTTAATAATTCTGATGAATTAGAACTTATATATGCGCATATTGCTAAAGAAGCAGTACCACCAGTTGAAATCAAAGATAGTATACCACAGGTATTATCAAATATTATAATGAAGCTGATGGCTAAAATGCCGGAAGATAGATATCAAAGTTTAACAGGACTTAAAATGGATATAAAAAGATGTGAAGAGAGCTTTAAAGCTAAGGGTGAGATAGAATATTTCTTTCTTGGAGAGAAGGATATTTGTAACCGATTTCAAATACCGGAAAAATTGTATGGTAGAGAAGAAGAGATTAAAGAATTATTTACTATCTTTGAAAAAGTTAAGGATGGTTCTAAAGAATTAGTATTAGTTGAAGGGAATTCAGGAGTTGGTAAGTCAACTTTTGTAAATGAAATACATAACAAAAGTATAGGAAGTTCAGCATATTTTATATCAGGTAAATTTGAACAATTTCAAAGTGAAATACCTTATAGTGCGCTGATTTTGGCATTTAAAAAAATTGTTAATCAACTACTCATGGAATCTTCTGAGAAATTAGCATTATGGCACAAAAAAATACAGCAGGCGGTAGGGAAGAATGGACAGGTAATTATAGATGTTATACCTTCTTTAAAGATGATTATAGGACAGCAAAATCACCTTCCTAAATTAGGACCAATGGAAACACAAAACAGATTTAACCTTGTTTTTGAAAATTTCATGAGGGTAATTGCCCAAAAGGAACACCCACTTGTTATGTTTATTGATGACTTACAATGGTAAGATTCTGCAAGTTTAAATTTTATAGAAATGATGATGACAAATAAGTAAATTAAACATTTATTGATTATAGGGGCTTATCGTGATGAAAAAATGGATTTACTTCAACCTCTTATGATGATGAAAAATGAACTTATTAAAGAGAAAACTATCATTAGTACAATAAAATTAAAGGCACTTGAAAAGAATGTGGTTGAATTATTAGTTAAAGATACTTTAATAAGCTCGAAAACAGATTTGTTTGCTGTTAAAGAACTAGCAGAGTTCATATATAACAAAACTCAAGGCAATGCTTTTTTTGTAAAACAATTTTTACAGTCTATATACCAAAAAGAATATATTAGGTTTGATTATGATTTAATGCAGTGGCGCATAGATATTACACAGATAAGAAAACTGGATATAACGGAAAATGTAATAGAACTGCTCTCAAAAAGAATTAGAATATTAGATCTTTCAACTAGGGAGGAATTAATAAATGCTGCATGTATAGGTAATCATTTTGATTTAAAAACACTGGCTTTAATTAATAATAAAACTTTGGATTCTGTTATGGAAGATTTACAGTTAGCTGTTGATGAAGGATTAATAACTATTGTTAAAGATGAAATTAGTGATTTATCTCAAGGTAATATTAAATTTGAATTTCTTCATGATCGTATACAGCAGGCTGTTTATTCTTTAACAACCGATGAAATGAGACAGGTAACTCATTTACACATAGGCCGATTATTGTTAAAAAAATATGGCAATTCCACAAAAACTGAACATCTATTTGAAATAGTAAGGCATCTTAATGTAGCGAAATCTATAATTAGACACAAGGCAGAATATATAAAACTCGCAGAATTGAATTTTAAAACAGGCATGGTGGCTAAAAGTTCTTCCGCTTATAAAGCGGCATTTATTTATTTTAAAACAGGTATTGATATGTTGCGTAGTAATGGCTGGGAAGAATATTATGATCTAACATTAAAATTATATTCGCATATAACTGCAATGTCTTATCTTATCAGTGATTATGAAACAATGGATAAATGTGCAGAAATAGTCTTAAAAAATGCAAAAACACTAACTGATAAAATTAAGGTTTACAATATAAAAATACAAGCTTATCAGGCTCAACTAAAATTACAGGAAGCTTTAAAAATAGGTGTATCAGTCCTTGAATTAATGGGAATTAAATTGCCTCTTGAGCCAAAACAAAAGGATATCGAGAAATCCTTTGCTAATGTAAAAGATGCCATGGAAGAAATGGAAGTAGAAGATTTACTCAAATTACCTCCTATGAGCGACCTAATAAAACTTGCTACAATGGAGATTATGATGAGTACTTTGCCTGCAACTTATAAGGTAGCTCCTATGCTGACACCTATATTAACCTGCAAAATGGTAGAGTTTTCAATAAAATACGGAAATGCACCTTTTTCAGCTGGAGCTTATGTTTTTTACGGAATGATACTTTGTGCATCAACTAATGATATAGAAAATGGATATCGAATAGGAAGAATGAGTATTAATCTTGTAGAAAGTCAAGATCTAAATCAATTCAAGGCAAAGGTTTTAGAAGTAGATAATTATTGTATAAAGCACTGGAAAGAACATCTTAAAAACACTCTTAGTTCTCTTACTGAAGGATTCAAAGTAGGAATGGAAAATGGAGATTTTGAATATGGTGCTTATTGTTTGCCAGCACACTCTAAAAATTCATTTTATATTGGTCGTCCACTTAATGTGCTGGAAGGAGAGGCAGTAGTCAATATAAAAATTTTACAAGAAATAAAACAAGGATTATCATTAAATTATGAAAAAATATTTGGACAACTTGTTTTGAACATGCAGGGAATATCAAAAAATCCTGTCATACTTACAGGTAAAATGTGTGATGAAAACGAAATGCTTTCTATTGTTAGTTATAGCGGTGATATGGTTGGAATGTTTTTCTTTTTCCTAAGTAAGACAATATTGTATTATCATTTTGGAGAATATTTTTTAGCAGTAGCGAGTGTAAAAAAAGCAGAAGAAAATTTAGCAGGAGTAGCTGGAATGGTGGATATTGCTGTTTTGCATTATTTTGATTCTCTTTCAAGACTAGTTTTATATCCACATGTTTCAAATAAGGAAAAAGAAGAGATTTTAATAAAAGTTTCCCAAAATCAAGTGAAGCTTAAGTACTGGTCTAAATATGCTCCAATGAATTTTTTGCATAAATTTTATTTGGTTGAAGCAGAAAGGTTACGAGTAATGGATAAAACTTACGAAGCCGTAGAATATTATGATAAGGCTATTTCTATGGCAAAAAAACATGAATACATTAATGACGAATCACTAGCAAATGAGTTAGCTGGAAAATTTTGGTTTAGCAAAAATAAATATAGCTATGCTAAATTGCATATTAAAGAAGCTCATTTTGGTTATAAGCGTTGGGGCGCAGAAGCTAAGGTAAAGGATTTACAAAATAAATATCTTGAAATTTTTAATGGACAATTCCCCAAAAATGAAAATAAAAAACATGCCACACTAAATATATTAGAGTTAGTGGACATTAATACGATTATGAAAGCTAGTCAGGCTATTTCACAGGAAATTGTTTTAGATGAGTTGATAAAAAAATTAATTAGGATTATTATTGAGAATGTAGGAGTTCAAAAGGTAGTAGTTATTATGAAGGAAGCAGGTATCTTTATAATTAAGGGTAAAAAAGAAATTGAAGAAGAAAAAATAACAGTTGTTCAGGATACTAAGCTTTCGGAATATGATAACATTCCAAAGAGCATTTTAAATTATGTTAGCATAACAAATGAAAGTGTTATTTTAGAAAATTCAATTGAATCTATAAATTTCGGCAGTGATAAGTATATCGCTACAAGGAAACCAAAATCAATTTTATGTTTTCCTTTAATTAATCAAAAGGAATTAAAGGGTATAATTTATTTGGAAAATAATCTTATGACAGGTGCTTTTACTATGGAGAGATTAAAGCTTTTAGAAATGCTTTCTTCTCAAATAGTAATTTCTCTTGAAAATGCAAATTTATATGAAGATTTAGAGCGTTCTAATGAAATATTAGATAATAAAGTAAAAGTACGAACTGCTCAATTAAAGGAAGAGAGAGATAAACTGCAAAAATATCTTGATATTGCTGAAGTTTCATTTTTGGTTTTAGATAAAGATGAGAAAGTAGTATTAATTAATAGAAAAGGTTGTGAAATATTAGGGTATAGTGAAGAAGAAATCCTGGGAAAGAAATGGTATGAAAATTTTGTTGAAGAAAAGTATAGAGAGAAAATAAAGACTGCTTTTGAAAAAACATTAAATGGAGAAGTGGCAGAACAGAAGGATGTAGTTGTTGTAACTAAAACTGGTGAAGAAAGAATAACTTATAGTCGTAATACATTGTTAAGAGATAAGGAAGGAAATGTTGAAGGAACGTTGAGTTGTGCAGTAGATGTTACTGAATATAATATTTTACGAGAACAGCTTGAATATAATAAATTAAAGTTGGAGTTTTTCGCCAATTTATCTCATGAGTTAAAAACGCCACTGAATCTCTCATTTTGTGCATTACAGATGTTAAATTTGTACAGAAATAATAATGTAAGTTTAGAAGCAAATAAAAAACTAGATAAATATGCCAATATAATTAAACAAAATAACTATAGGCTTCTAAAATTAGTTAATAACATAGTTGATATTACCAAAATAAATTCTAATTCCTTTGATTTAATTTTGCAAAACCACGATATAGTAGATCTTATTAGAAATATAACTTTCTCAGTTTCAGATTATGTAGAAAATAAAAATCGAATATTAGAATTTAATTCAAATATAAAAAGTAAGGTAATTGCCTGTGATTCTTTTAGTATTGAAAGGATTATCTTAAATTTACTTTCCAATGCTATAAAATTTACAGATGAAGGAGATGAAATTTCTGTAAGTATATATGATAAGAAGGATTCAATTATTATAGTAGTAAAAGATACGGGAATTGGAATTCCTAAAGAGAAGCAGAATATGATTTTTGAACGTTTTAGACAGGTAGATAAATCTTTCACTAGAAATAGTGAAGGAAGTGGAATTGGGTTAACCATTGTTAAATTACTTACTGAATTGCATCATGGTGAGATTACAGTAGAGAGTACTGTGGGTGAATTTAGTAAATTCATTATTAATTTACCTGTTAAAGAAATAGAACAGCAGAATACTTACTTGAATAATTATAATGCTGATATAAATAGCTTAATTGATAGGATAGATATAGAATTTTCTGATGTGTATGGATTATAAATAATTTATAATTAGTGTATATACAAATATGCTTATGGGTATGATATATTATATTGTTAAAATTATGAAAAATATAAATTAAATTTACACCTTTATTCGGATTTTTTAGTTTGGCAGTGTACGTTATAAATTATCTTTTACTGGAAATTGGAAAACTATCGATTAGTAAGTCCTAAAATGCAAGTGGGTTGCAGGCATACAACTAGCAAAGAAATAAGGGTATCCTATAATATAAAAGGTACCCTTATTTCTTTGATTATTTACCACTAGCACCATAGTTAGACAACATTCTGGCGCTAGGATCGGTTACGTTACAGCCTTGCCATTCTTTGTTTGGCATCCAAAAGTCTACTATCATTTCTGCTTGTAATGGATAATATTTTTCGAAATATTCTCTGTATAACAATGATTCTTTTGTGAATGGTTTAGAATTATATTTATACTTTTCACATAGTTTTTTAAATTCTTCATCAGAATAACAGTCTTGTGCATATTCTTTTAAATAGTCCACCATAGAATGTCCTACAGCATCGCTAAATGCTGCTTTTTCCCTATATAAAATATTATCTGGCAGATAGTCCCCTTCAAATGAACGTCTCAAAAGGTATTTACCCATGTTGTATTTGTTTAATTTTTTTTCAGGGTCGATGGACATAACATACTTTACAAAATCTAAATCCCCAAATGGTACCCTTGCTTCTATAGAATTTGAGCTGATACAACGGTCTGCACGCAGTACATCGTACATATGAAGCTCACGGATTCTCTTTTGTGATTCCTTTTGAAATTCTTCTGCATTTGGAGCAAAATCAGTATATTTATACCCAAATAACTCATCAGAAATTTCACCAGTTAGAAGCACTCTGACATCAGAAATCTCGTGTATTTTCTTGCAAATCAAATACATTCCCATACTTGCTCTTATTGTGGTAATATCGTAGGTTCCAAGAAGTTTAATAACCTCCTCAAGTGATCCAAGCACTTCTTCTTTTGTCATATATATAGTGGTGTGATCACTATGAATGTAATCTGAAACTTCGCGTGCATATTTAAGGTCAATTGCATCGCCCATCATACCTATGGCAAAGGTTTTAATTGGTTTTCCAGGATATATTTTTTGAGCAATTGAACATACGAGGGAGCTGTCGAGGCCTCCACTTAAAAGGAAACCTACAGGAGCATCAGCATCCATACGTTTTTCTATAGCAGTTACAAATTTATCATGAATTTTACTGCAGATAACTTCTAAGTCATCATTACAATAATCACCCTGCGCTGCTGCGATATCGCAGTAGCATGTAAATTTACCATCAGCATAATAATGTCCTGGCGGGAATGGCATTATTCTGTATGTAAGACCAACTAAATTTTTCGCTTCACTTGCAAATATAATTTTACCAGATTCGGAATAACCATAGAAGAGAGGACGGATTCCAATTGGATCCCTTGCTGCTATGAAACTGTTCTTTTTTCCATCGTAGATGATAGTTGCGTATTCTGCATCTAATTTTGAAAACATATCTAGTCCATATTCATAGTACATTGGAAGCAATATTTCGCAATCACTATCAGAAATAAACTTATGGCCTTTTTCTATTAGGTCTTTCTTAATTTCACGGAAACCGTAAATTTCACCGTTACAGATGGATGCATCTGTATTCCTTGTGTATGGCTGCATTCCGCTAAAACTTAAATCCATAATAGAAAGTCTTTGAAACCCCAAAATACCAGATGGTAAAGTAAGAATCTCTGTCATATCTGGTCCTCTCGATTCGGTTCTTTGTAAAGCCTGCGCAAATTTATCATGTTTCATATCTATTCCTGTATAACACATAATTGTACACATATTAATATTCCTCCTCGTATAATGTAGTTGTAAGCATTGATAATAAATTAGAAATAATAACTACGAATGTTATCACTCATATCTTATCTAATATTCGCAACTCATAATTTTATTTTAATCACTCTCTTCTTAATTTTGATTATTATCAATTAACATTATTGGTTACTGCAAACTAGTTAATCCACAATGATATAATAACTCCTGAATAGAGAAGATAGATGTTTTCCTCCTGAGAGGTAATTAATTACCTATACTCGTAAAAAAGCGTATCATTCCATCAGTGAGTTTTCTGTGTTTTAGCTGGTTGGGTTTCCAATTTTGGAACTACCCGTGTCACAAACGAGGTTGCAGCC
>JBLHPD010000145.1:0-12555 GCA_047624165.1 Clostridium sp.
TGCTAGAGCTAAATACGGAGTTCACAATGGTAGCATGGCTGAGTTAAGAGAAGGAGAGGCCGAAATCATAGATGAATACAACAGAATGAAATGAAATTAGATGCCAATAAAAAAAGGTGCGCCTTCCATAAATCCTAGCCTTTTTTTATTGGTATATTTTTTATCCCTCTCAAATTAATTTTTCTGAAATTACATCACTTGCAAATGAAATGTTCTGAATTTAATAATAATGCTTTTATATTTGATCAAATAGGTTTTTTACCCCTAGAACAAAATGTTCATTTTACAGAGCATATTAAGAGAACGAAAATTACTATCAAAAAATTACTGATTTATTTAAGTATTTTTAAAAAATAAAAAAGGTATCTAAGATATTAAACAAAAATTAAAAAATAGTTTATTAATTATTCTATAAATTATAAAAAATTTAGGAGGAGGGTATTTAATGGAAATCAAAATTAAAAAAATGTACTGGCAAGATTGCATTACTATTTTTACATTTATGGTTATTTTATGGATAGTATTAGCTTACGTTATTATTAATGTAAGTGCCATATCTCCTACTATTATGGTTAAGATTATAGCTATAATAACAGGAAGCATAGCAGGTGCTTTTTCTACAACGGCATTAATTGCTGTACTTGTACATTTAAGAAAAAATGGTCAGCAATTATATATGGAAGACTTATCAAATTATACTAAATTATAAAAAGGAAGTGCAGAATGAACCTTAAAAAAGATAAAAAGAGTAATGTGTTACTTGAAACATTTGATGCTATATTTATTATGTTGCTGTGCTTTGGAACCCTATTAACAGCAATGATTATTACAAAAGATGAAATTGTAGTTACAAATTACTCTATCGATTTAATACCGTTTATCATTACTGTTATGACAGTAGTATTATATTTATATTTTATAATTTCTCAATCTGCAAAAGGGCTGAGAGTGATGATACCAGAACTTTATGATGAGGAAAATAATAAGGGTAACCCAGAATCAAAGATTAATTAAGCGCATAGAAAATGAATGAAGGGAGAGATGTTATGAGTTTCTGGAGTATAATGAATTGGATTGCTTGGTTTTTATGTGGGGTTTTCTTTTTATTGATTGTAATAGATTTCATTAAAGTAGAGAAGGAAAGAAAACAGCAAGAACACAATAATTAGGATAAATTAGTGATATAGAGAAATGGGGGTATAAATTTTGCAGCAAAATATAAAAGTTGGAGAGGAAAAAGTGCGCAATGAATCTCATCTTATGAAGATTTTAGGTCCAATACATATTTGGGCATTAGGTGTGGGAATAGTTTTAGTTGGCCAATATATGGGATGGAATTTTGGAATTATTAAGGGCGGATCTTTAGGTTCAATTATTGCATGTTGGATAATAGGGATATTATATATATCATTAATTATGGTTAGTACTGAAATGGGTTCAGTAATACCCGAAGCAGGGGGGCAATATGCTATGGCAAAGTATTTTTTGGGACCTCTTGCTTCTTTTAATATTGGACTTATGTTAGTTTTTGAATATGTAATGTTGGAAGCTGCTGATGCTTTGGTTGTGGGACAAATCTTACAGTCTTTAAATCCAGATATCCAAGCATTACCCTATATTATATTAAGTTTATTAGCTTTAACTTATATTAATTATCGAGGTGTTCATGCTACATTAAATTTGAATTTTGTTTTGACGGCAATTTCATTTTTAGCGATTTTTATTCTTTTATTTAACACAAACTTTTATTCTTCATCGAAAAGTATACTACAGCTTTCACAGTTTACAAATGGTTTACCATATGGTTGGATAGGAATATTAGGAGCTTTCCAGTTTGGTTGTTGGTTCTACTTAGGTATAGAAGGAACTGCATTAGCTGCAAAAGAATGCCGTTCTACAGGGCGTGCACTTCCTCTAGGATCTATTCTTGGGCTTGTAACATTGATGATTAGTGCTACAACCACTTGGTTTGTTTGCTCTGGATTGGTAAATTCATCAAATCTTTCTAAATCTGTTTATCCATTATATGATGCCGCTTTGGCTACAAAAACACCTTTTGTAATATACGCGCTTTTTCTAGGTACTATTCTCGCTTGTTTAGCAAGTGCAAATGGGTGTATTGCAGATTCAAGCCGTGCCTGGCACGCGATGTCTAGAGATACTTTAATTCCTGAATTCTTTTCTGTCTTACATCCTAAGTATAAAACGCCTTATCGAGCTATTGTATTTTTACTCCCAATATCTTTGGCTTTTGGATTTACAGGAATGCTAGATAAGGTAATTACATTTTCTATCTTATCTGCATTATTGGTATATCTATTAACTGCATATATGATGATAAAATTCAGAAAAATGTATCCTTTAGGGTCTATTAAAAGAGGTTATATAGCGCCTTGGCATCCTTTGCCAGTGATAATATTGGTGGTGCTTGCCTCAGCAACCTTGATAGGGATGTATTTTGGTTATTGGATTTCTATTGTTTCAGGTTGTATATTTTACTTTTTGGCTTCTATGTGGTTTGTTTTTCACAGGTCAAAGTTTTTAGATATGAAAGTCTTTATTTCGGCAGGAGCTAAACATTGGCCACGACCTAGAGGATATTAAAAATATGATAAAAAGTAAATTGTAATATGTGAGAGGGATTTAATATGAATACAAATAACAATAGATATTTATCGTTTTGATTGTAGTATTGCTAATATTAATAGTACCTTGTTATAGATATGTTTTGCTCGGAAGGCATGAAGAGGGGAAATTTCATTTTTATGGATGATTGTTTTTGTATACATTACCTCTCAAATGACTTATAAAAATATATTATTTATTGTGAGATTGTTATTGGGATACTTTCAGTGATTGAAACTTACCTGATTGCATATAATAAGTAAAAAGTATTAGCTGTCAAGAAGATTTAACACAATTATAGGGGAACCTACATATGTTTTGCGACTATTACACCAAAAGTTATAATATGAATTTTTTATAAAGCATACGTCAAAATGTGGTGAATATATCAAAAAAATAGCATATATCAAAGGAGGGGAGGCATCAAGCCTCTTTGCTTAACTAATTTATTAAAATAGGTTTATCAAAGTAATGTTTAAATTAGGAGGTTTATGTTATGTTAGTACCAACTAGAATTATTTAGTAGACTATGAAACAGTAGGTAGTAAGTTATGCTCATGTACGACGTATCATAGTAACTATTATTAAAAGTTGGACTATTATATTTTTAAAAATAGTTAGGAGCTCGCAGGGATACCTTGGGGCTTTTGATTTGTTAAAATTTAATTTATTTTGAAGGAAAACTTTAGCCCTTGTAATTAAGGTAAAATGTTATGCAATATATACGAACAAATGTTTTGAAGGTGGCGGTATGGAAATTGTAGCAAACTATAGAAGTAGTTTCTTGGACCGATACAAGAGGGAATATAAATACTATAACTAAAGTTGAGTTTTACGGTGGCAATGCCACCCATTTGCCACCGTTATATAAAATATTATCAGATACAATTAGTTACGTTTAGAGCTTAAAAATTATTATATACCGCATATATGCCTTTAATTCAGTGATTGTATGATATTATAAAATATATATAGATAAGGTAAAATACGAAGTATAAATAAACACCTCACATAGAGACTATCGTAGATATAGTCAAGGTAAATCAATAGGCTCGAGGGTTTAGAGGGTTAAAACACAATCAGATTATGAATTTTTCCGACAGTTACTCAAGCTCGTCGGAAAAGAAAACTACATTTTATAAATTAATTAATCATTATGAAGAGGGTAAATAAAATACCTTCTTTTTTTTATGGATTAATTAATTTCTTCGCTCTTTAAATATTAATATAAGCAGAAAAATAATCTCGGCATATTGTGGAGATTTTTTTTTATGATGTGGTATACTATAAATATACATATAAAGGAGAAAAAACAATATGAATTTTAGTATAGAAAAGATACAAGAATTAATTAGAAATGATAAAATCCAATGGCGTGGACATATTCTTATAAGGATGCAACAAAGAGAAATTAAAATTAAAGAAGTAATTGATTGTATAAATAATGGTTAAATAATACAATACTATGAAAGTGATTATCCTTTTCCAAGTTGTTTAATTTTAGGATTTACTGATATTCATAGTGGAGTTCATGTGGTATGTGCAGTAGGGCAAGATTATGTATGGATGATAACAACCTATTATCCTGATAAAGACCAATGGTATGAAGATCTAAAAACGAGGAGGCAGTAAGGATGAATTGTATTTTATGTAAATCTAATTTAGTTAAAGGCAATATTAACCATATTGTAGACTTTGACGGGCATATAATTATAATTAAAGGTGTACCAGCTAATGTTTGTAAACAATGTGGTGAGTATTATATAGAAAATGATATAGCGTTAAAACTTGAAAAAATGATTGAAGAAGCAAAAAAGAATAAAGCAGAAATATTAGTTATTAATTATTCAGAAATGGCGGCTTAGGGAGTTAACTTTTAAGTAATGGCTTGCTAAAAATATAAGGCATGGAGATTGTATCTGAAATAGATTAAACAAATTTAGACAGCTGGTGAAGGTGATGTTAAATCATTTTGATTAGCTTTTTTAATGATAGTAAAAAATCCTTGGAAATATTATACCAAATTAATATTCTGTTTTCGCTGAAACTTTTCGTCCGATATTTGCGTCTAATATAATTTATTTACAAGTTACGTCGAAATAGTAAAAAAAGATGAATTACTTTATATTGGGATTACAAGTCATAAATGTCGGATTTAATACGTTAGGCGAAATTATATTAGGGGGAAGAATATGGAGAAAATTGATTTACGTTCATTAAGAAAAATTATGATAGAAAATCTTTTTGAAATTTCTACTTACCAGAGATGCATTGATTGGGCTATTGGAGAACTCCTAAGAGGGGTAGAAGACGAAAATGTCTGTATTCTTGCGAGTTCAAATACAAACAATTTGGAAGAGATAAGGACATATGTGCAGAAGATAACAGCGAAGGAACCTAATATTACTAAGGAAGAACTTTATGAATCGGCAGGGGCTATAATTGTTAAAGTTGGTCAAGAATATCTTGATGGGTTCATTGATTTAAAGACTTTAGAAAATATATTAGATAATCTGTATATAAACTTGGGACATCCCGATTGGTTAGTTATATTAACAAGGAATTGCGAATATGCAACTGATATTGAATGTTTTGTGCCACCCTTTATAAAAGAATTAAATTACATAACAAGTTTGTGGAGTGAATTTCCTAAGTACGAAGTGTTCGGAAAAAGATATGATAGAAATATTTCTAATTCACATGACTTTGAATGATGTGATATTTGAATTACTTCGTTTAACAAAATGTTCAAGTCTTGAATACTGAACGTTGCAGTTGCAAATCAATGTGTATGAATTAGTGCAACCTTTTCTTAAATTGCATAGCACTGGTATTAAACTAATGAAATCATAGAGAGTTTAAATACAATACACCAATTACACATTTATTAGAAAATAGTTAGGAGTTGATTTTTTTTGAAAAAGGATAATTATACTTACCCTTCAATATTTACATTTGCTAATGATGGAATTTCAATTGGTTTTCCCGATATATCAGAAGCAATTAGTTGTGCGAAAGATACGAAAGAGGCTATTAAATGTGCTGAGGAAGTATTAGGATTATGTTTGGTCGGAAGAGAAATAGATAAGGAAGAGATTCCTCAACCAACACATATAAAGGAAATAGTATTAGAATCCAATCAAAAGATGATGCTCATAGAAGTCTATATGCCTTTATGCAGAGACTCGGTAGAAACTATAGGGTGATATAAATTTGAATTAACAGTAAGAGGTGTGTCTACAGCAGATATACCTTATTTCAAATTTAATATTAGATGTTGTTACGGGTGTTCTTAAATAAACAAAATCACTTTAGGGATTATTTGGGGTGTGTGATACTATATATTAATAGCTTAGATGTCTTAGAAGGCTATACAGAGCCATAAATTATAGGATGTAGCGTTTTTAAATATGGTAGGATATATATTATTAGACCAATTGTTAAGTGGTAATATAATGAATAAAATCTCGAATTTATAGGTTTATAATAAATTATGACTACGAAGAACTTACTTAGTCTTAGACATAATAGGTATGTGCATTGTAACATTATTCTTTACGGACGACACAAACAACTGTTAGAATTACTAAAGTAATGGAGGAATTCTGCGTTCTTATGTATTCTTCGACTTCCCATTATTCTTAGCGAATTAGAAGCTGGAAAAATGAATATTTAATTGATAAGTGTAAGGAATGTAAGAGATGTTATAAAATCATATTTTATAAAAATTCCTTTCTGCCAAAGAATAAAGGAGAGATGTCGAACTTTTTTAAAAACCCCATCAAATCTTTATATATCAGAATCATTTATCTTTAACACTGTTGACGTATAAGCAGGAGTAGATTATAATTATTGTTGATTAAGGGAACTAGAATCATACGCACTATTTTATAGAATGTTAAGTATAAATATAGAAATATCAACGGGCTGAGATATGGTATGCAGGTTAAATACTAAAGTTGAGTTTTATGGTGGCAATTTTATTATGTCCAAGACGATTTTCATTAAAAAAATTGCAATTATTCTATTGGTACTTGTAGCTGTATAAAATCTAATAAATTTTGAATCAATATGATCCGAAGTTAATGCTTTTGTTTAGAGCATACCTCAAACAATAACATTGATTTCACTGATATTTTACTGTTTCTAAATGCTGAATTAGTAAGATATATGAAGAATGCTTACTACATTGAACATTGTTTAGTTAAACTGTCTGATGGTAAATTTAATCCAACTTATAGCACAGGTCAAGTTATTTTGCTTGTGCTTTTGTTCTTTTGCTCCTCAAGTGGCAAGGTACATTGGAAAATTCCCCGGGCAATGTAAAATTTTACAATGACTCAATTAAGTATTAACTCTAAATAACAAGATTGCTCAAGGCATTAGTTAAATTTAACAAGATATCTATTAAATATAACCTTTTATTATCTTTAATGGTTCCACCCTTTTTAATGTTCTTAAGTTTTTTTTATAAAGAAAACTGTTAAGCTGATTTTTTTATAACCATTGAAAATTTCGGTTGAGATTAATATATAACTGAGGGATGATGGTATTTAATGAGTCATCCCTATTCCATTCTATTAATTTTACTTATTGAAAGACTTATAGTTTTCCAAAGATTCCACTCTTCCAATATAAAGTTGACTTCTATCAACAGTTCCCTTACCACTGTCACTAAAATATTCTTCCTTGTAGTTAATACCATTAGTAGATTCTTGGGTAGACCAATATTTAAGTCCAATAATATTGTTGTTATCTCTAATCCAGTTAATGAATATAGCTGTGTGTCCTGAACTAGTTCTTCTTAATATATAAAATCACCAGTTTTAGCTTCCTCAAGATTAGTTATTCTTGTGCCTAACCCGTATTTTTCAATAGCTCCAGCAAGTTGGTTACCTTGTGATTCTGGAGTATCTGATGCTATATACCAAGTAAGCATAAAATCAGTCATATTTTCAAAAGACATATTGTTGAAGTTATCCTTTGAGATTCCAGCATCGATATTTCTTGCCTGCATAGCTTTAAAGAAAACCTCAAAGGTTAATCCTACGCAATGACTTGATTTACTTCCATCTGGATTAGATCTTAATAAAGTTGTATCTTTATAAACTATATTTTGTGTTACACCATTATAATGTTAATAGTCATTGTTTAAAAGATATGAATATTTACCTATCTCATATTCAGATATCACTTTAGCAACATAACTGTTTAGGCTAATTTGGTTAACTGCTGCTTGAGCTTCTGTTTTTACAGCAACACTATTATTTGCTGATGATATGTTTCCTAAAGTATCTTTTGCCTTTACAGTAAAAGTATAATTTGTTTCTGCCTTTAATCCAGTTACCATAAAATCAGTAGCTATAGTTGTTGCTCCAACTTTATTTATTCCTTCGTAAACTTCATAGCCTGCTGCCCCAGAAGCTGCTGTCCAGCTTAAAAGTACATTAGTATATATTTTCGCAGCTGATAATAGATTTGTTGGAGCTACAGTAGTATTTCTAACAAGTACATTCCTTGTTAACTTAGCAGTTTGGTTTGTTGTATCATATACAACAACTTTAATAGTATATTCACCGTCTACAATCCAAGGACTTGTAGCCCATTTAGCACTATAAGGTGATGTAGTAACCGTATTTACTTTATAATAAGAACTGTCTGGCGCCGAAACTGCCTTTGTATAAAACTCAACCTTACTTATTCCCTTATCATCAGTAGGATTAACGGATATTATTGGCATTCCAAATACTATCTTTCCATCTGTAGCTATGTTTGTAATATTAATAGCTAAAACTAACGGTGCCTTATCTATTACTGCGTTATTATTAAATGTTAAACCTGAAACTACTAATGAAGCTGCACTAGTAATAAGCACAAATGATAATATAAGAATAATTAATTTTCTATTAGTTTTTTTCCCCATTCATTTTTCTCCTTTTTTATAATTGTTTGTCCAATTTTACTCTATTTTTTCCTCTTCCAAGATTATTTCATGATTTCTTATAGATAGATAAATAACATTTCATGCTTGATTTAAATTTTAATTAAGTATGAAATAAAATTTAAAGAAAACAATGAGCTAGATATAAATGTATATACTATTGCTAAAAGAAATAATCCGAAATATAGATTTACCTCCCTATTTTATTTCACATAATAAAATAATTATACTTTGATTTCTCCTATATAATCCACTGGTAATTGTAGGGGGTAAGTCTAAGCTGTTTCTATGCGAGTTAGTTTAGATAAAGTTCAAATAGTTGCCGTACACAACTATAGGGCATTATCACTTAAAATTAAAATTTTATACGTAAGAAAACTATTAACTCATAAATGAATTTATTTTACTTAATAAATTTGTAGATCTTATTTAGAATATAAAAAATGTATCTTAGGAATAATAAGCTTACAAATAATTTTTTATATAAATAAATAGGGTAGAAAGGAAGTTTAAGCATGAGAAGAAACAAAGTGTATTTACTAACCTTATGTTTTTTGTGTGTAGTTATTTTAATTTATTCTAAAGATTATGGAATAACAAAAACTGATAACAAAACTACTAATGAAAAAGCTATAAGTACTAAAAATATTTTGAATGTTAAAGAAATTCAATTAAAGGAAGTTTATAGTTCAAATTTAACAATTTCGCAACTAAAGGAAAACATGACAAGTAAATATAAAAATGAAATTCCCATACAATGGGGTGAAAAAACCACTGGTGTTAAAACACAAATAAATACGACAGATAAGATTATTGCGTTAACTTTTGATGCCTGTGGTGGAAGCGCATTGAGCAATGGGTATGATAGTGAATTAATCTATTTTTTAAGAAAAGAAAATATACCTGCAACTTTATTTATTAATTCAAGATGGATTGATGCCAATTACAACACTTTCATGGCGTTATCAAAAATCCCTCAGTTCGAAATTGAGAATCACGGCTATCTCCATAAACCTCTTTCAGTAAACGGTAAATCAGCATATGGTATTACAGGGACTCAGAATATAGGAGAAGTAGTGGATGAGGTAATATTAAATGAAGGTCGAATTGAAGAACTTACCGGTAGAAAACCAAAATATTTTCGTTCAGGCACAGCATACTATGATGAGGTAGCAGTAAAAATTGTAAATGAAATTGGTGAAGATGCAGTAAACTTTAATGTCCTTGGAGATGCAGGAGCTACATTTACAAAAGAACAGGTTCGCAGAGCATGTTTAAGTGCACCTCCAGGCTCTATACTTATATTTCATATGAACCATCCTGAAAAGGAAACGGCAGAAGGAATTATGGCAGCTATTCCACAGCTTAAGCTAATGGGATATAAGTTTGTAAGACTTGATAATAAATATTTATCATCAAATTTCACAATAACTAAGGACTATTTTTATTATCCAGTAGTGGCCGGTGACAATCTGTGGAAGATCAGCGTTAAATATTCAATACCAATCCAGGATATAATAGCCTTCAATGTTCTAAGCGGATCTATGATATATCCAGGACAGATACTAAAGATACCAGTAACTGACCCATCAAAGCTAATTGCTCCGACTGAAGTTATCCATTCAGTAGTAAAAGGAGATACCCTTTGGAGATTAAGTAACTATTATAGAGCAAATTTAGTAGATATTTTTGGCAGAAATAATTTAAACGAAAATTCAATTATAGAAGTTGGCCAGAGGATTATGATTCCTATTAACACTAATATAAAATAAATTTCACTTTATTAGGCTAGCCTTAGAATATGACCGATATCTTCAATATAAAATACTATAAAGACAGACAAAAGGGCTTTTAAGTTAACTTCCAAATTTCACAACAGCCTATTGCAGACAGGATGTAACTATTAATTTAGCAATTGGCATAGGGAAAATGACCACTAAGGAAGTAGTATTGAATTTACTTGTTATTACAATGAAATGAACTTTTTCGTTACTTGAATACATAGATTCTACGAAATGCTTGTATAATGCAATTCTAAAATAATAGTTAATAGACTCCAAGTGTAATCTCGGAGTCTTGTTTTTTGTGTTAATTTAAAAGGATAATCATCTATGTATATAGAATTATGGTAAATATAACATTTTGAGGTTTTAATAGATTTAGATTACATAATGTCTATAATGGGAAACTGAAAAAAATGAACACGTAATTGAAGAGTATCGCGAATGTCGGTGCTAGGCGAAAGAGTTTTAATATAAAATGGGGGTAGCTTATGCCAAGAATGAAAATGTTAAAAAGTATAGCTCATAATGTAGCTCATAGTTATTTAAGCTTGATGAACTACATTGATGGCGAATATACGGTAGAAAGGCTATATCAAATAGCAAAGGAATCAAATCAAACCAATATTGTTATAGATATTCTTAGGCGGTCTATTGAACCCGCAATATATGTAATTCCAGAGATAGAAAAATCATTGCTTTACTTAGAAAAAACTCAGATAAGTAAAACAGTCCCAGAATTAGAATTACCTAAATACGAATGTATGTCAGAGATAATTGATTCAACCGGAAAAGTATATAGAAAAGAAGTAGTGGAATGGTGGAAGTATTAGTAGTTTTTTAACCAACGTATAATTTAGTGGAATAACCCCGTATATCATAATATTAACAACTAGAAGCTGAAAGACTTCTTTTTTTATTTAAATAGGATAATTCCATAATTTGTACATATGCTTTTATAAACATTTATAATATACTGAAAATATATGAAGATATTCTACTATAGATTAATTAATTGAATTACTAGAAGAACCATAGGGTAAAAAAGTTTATAGTAAGGTGATTCTTTCTATATATAGGGGTAGCGTTTACTGTATAACTTAATAATGTACTCTATAAAGATAATTATATCTAAAATAACAAATAAAAATTTAAATATGATTTATTTAATAGGAAACATAGAGGGGAAAAAGAAATGAAAAAGCTATCAGATTTTTTTGAAAAAATACCAGATAACAGTATACTATTTTATGGCTCTGTAATTTCTATACTATTAACAATTGTAGCTGTACGTATTTTAATTCATTGGAGTGATAATAGTATTTTAATTTATTTAGCATACTTCATTTTTTTCTTAATTGGAATGTTTTTAACTTATATTGGTGAATTTTTACATGTTAAACCTCTATGGGTTGGTATTTTTTTATCTGCAATTATATCATTAATCACCGGCATTGTGTTAATAGTATATTTAAAATATATTAAGGGAGACGACGAGGGAATTACTCTTCCAATCGCTTTTTTTACTCAACTTATTCTTTCAGAGTTATTTAAAAAAACTCTTAAATTAAAGTAAAAACTACACTAGTAATGTACTGAAAATATATGAAATATTTTACTATAGATTGAACAACTAGAAAAGCTATGAGGAATAAAAGTTTATAGTAATTACAGATTTCACAATTAGAGTTAGCAAGGTTTAAATAGGTTGCTTTATTTTTAGAATATTGAGAAATAAATGTGAGGGGAAATTAAATGAAATGTAATTGTAAAGAACAAAGTTATGATTTAATGCTTGAAGCAGATTATGGTTCAGATGCAATATGGTGTAATAAATGTGGTTGGAATCTTGATATATTTTATGTTCCTTTATCACAGGAATTAAAACAAGAACTAGAGAACTGGGTTGAAAACTATTCTAATTCAGTGGTTGAAGAATCTGAATATATTTATGAAGTGTCACAACAACACAGTAAAAACGGTCTGAAATTATTAGAAAAAGTACAAAATGAACTTGGTGTTAAATATACAGTTTCTTATAATTCTTATGAACATGTACTTTAAATTAGGTGAAATAGTAAGTAAGCGATGGAACACATACCGTTACCTGAAAAAACAGCCCCACATTAATCTGTGAAGCTGTTTTTTAATAAAATCCTTCTTTTGCAATTTTCTTTATATAGTTATACTGTTTTCGAATAAGTTTCT